>JBDHKG010000084.1:0-12607 GCA_039586495.1 Gemmatimonadota bacterium
CGCTTGAGATGTGGGGCTGTATGCTCGATCTTGCTGACCATGTGCGGTGCCGATGTTACAGAGAAGCAAACGCTAGTGATCATGTTGTGCGGGATCCCGGGCTCCGGCAAGAGCACTGTGGCGGCTGAACTGGTCCGCCGGCTGGGCGACGTCGAGGTGATCGCTACTGATGTGATCGGCGGCCGTGTAGGCCGCTATGCGAAGCTCAGGAAGCAGCTCGACCAGCTGGCCGGTCGGCGCCGCTTCGTGGTGCTGGACGGGACCTTCTTCAGCCGGGACGTGCGTGACGAGGTACGGAAGATGGGATTTCCCGTGCTGCTGGCTTACTTGCAGTGCCCGGTGGAGGTGTGCTTGGAGCGCAACGAGGCCCGACGCGCGGCCATCCCGGTCAAGGGAGTGATGGGCATGCAGCGGCGCTTCGAGCCGCCGGGGGATGACGAGGCGGCGGTGATTGTCCGTACCGACCGAACCGAGCCCGAGGCCGCGGCTCGCCGCATCTATCGGGCGCTGGTGCGTGCACAGTCTGGCGGAGCAAGGCCCACGGGTGAGGAGGGTAGCACTGGCTCGAAGCAGGAGCGCGGCGCGGCGAAGAACGACTTGAGGCCTGCGAGCGATCCGTGAACGCGCTGACTTCGATTCTGCGGGATCTAGCGCCTGCGGTAGAGTTCGGCTGGAGCGGCAGACTCTTCGTCTTCCTCCTGCTGGTTGGCGTTCCCTTCCTTGCTCTTTTGCAGCCGGACGAGCGCGAGATGGCGCTGCCGCCACGACTCACGCTCTACGTATCGGCGATTGTGGGCGTGTGGTTTCTGGCAGGGCTCACTGTGCTGGTTCTCTGGATCGAGGGCGTGTCGTCCTCCGAGGTCGGTCTGCGCGCCTCCGCTGCCGGGACTTTCCTGGGCTGGACGGTCTTCGCCACGGTCGGCGCCCTCGCCGGGAACTTCCTCATCAGCCGCGGCGCGGGACGGCTGGGGCTTCGTGAGTCACGGCTCACCTTCCACCTGATGCCACGCGGGCCTCGGGAGCGCTGGGTTTTCCTGAGTGTGTCGGCCAGCGCCGGCTTCTGCGAGGAGTTCACCTACCACGGCTTTCTGCTCGCCGGCCTCGCGGCGTGGCTGGGCAACGGCTGGCTGGCGGCGGTTGTGGCGAACCTGGCCTTCGGCGTGCTGCATGGCTATCAGGGGCCGGCGGGTGTGGTTCGCGCCTTCTTGATGGGCTACGTGCTTTGCCTCCCCGTGGTGGTAGGCGCCGGGCTCTGGCCAGCGGCGGCCGCCCACTTCCTGGTCAACGCGCTGCTGGGATTCGGACTCTGGAGGTGGATGCTGCCGCCCGACCAGCACGTGCGGGACGAGGACACGCGGACCTAACAGGCTGCTGAAAAGGGGCATGCTCCTTGGTCGACGCCGCGGGGCAACGACTGCCGATCGACAGCTAGCTGGTTGGAGGCGGTGCGTTGCCGTTGAAGCAGACACGCCAGACCTGCAAAGAACCGTCTGGCTGCCTACGTATCACCATCAGGTACTTGTTGTCGAACCTTATCGGTTCGCCGCCGCTCGCGGGCGTCATCGTTCCCGTGGCGTTACCTCGGTGGATGATGAGGTCGCCAGCCGCGTCGACCTCGAGTGGCTCGTGGGTCATCTCGAAATCGACCTGATCATACGCGTTCCGGTACCAGGCAGCGATCGCCTGCACCCCGATGACGGCAGGCTCATCGGGCGGCATGAATACCGCATCGTCTGCAACGTAGCTGAGGAACTCCTCGAGGTCTTCCTCCGCCGCGATTCGGTCCAGACTCACCAGCATCCGGGCCACAGCGACCATGTCGTCTTCGGTGGTCGCAACCCGTTGCTCACCGAGTCGCGAGCAGGTGATGGCGATGATGACAAGCGCCACGGTCGCGAGCATATGACTGGTCTTCATGTCCAGGCCTCCTTGAGATCGCCTGTCGTTGTCCAGCCTGAGCGAGTCGGTCCTCGACTACCGCAAACACAAACGTCTCTTTCGCGAAGTTTCCTGCCACGAGTGGCTTGGAGGGCCATCAGCGGCTTGCCAAGTCTGGCGTTGTGAGGGTTCGGTGAGGCTCGTCTCCCTGCTTAAGATAGCCCTTGGAGCAGAGTCCAGCCAGCAACGCCGATGCCGGGCTGCAGGCAGCGTTCGGCCCGGCCGCTCACCGCGATATCATCACTTGGTTCAGGGTCTGCCCCCACAGCAGACGCACGCGGGCGGTGACCGTCCGCTCGCCCCCCTGGCCTCTACGCCTTGAGCTGCGAGAAGCGGATGGTCCCGCCCGCGTTCCTGCCCGCTGTGAGCGACCTGCAGTTCAGCGTGTGCGAATCTCTATGCGGCCCGAGCCGGTGTCGATCTCGAGGTTCGCGCTGGCGTCACCGATCTCCAGCTCGATGTGGTCACGGCTCATCCTGCGCAGCCGCGCCGCAGGCACGTCGAGGCTGATGCCGCCGCTGCCCGTGTCGGCATAGATGCGGACCGAGGCGTCCTCGGGCATGTTGACGGTCACGCCGCCGCTGCCGGTGTCGATCACGTGGTTGCCGGCGGTCAGCTGGAGGAGATCGAGCGTCACCGAGCCGGAGCCTGTGTCGATGACCGAGTTCTCGGCATAGATCTCGGTGGCTCGCACCGAGCCGCTGCCCGTGTCGACCTCCAGTCGCTGGGCCCGCGCACCGTCCACGGTCACGCTGCCGGAGCCGGTGTCGATCTCTACCATGTCGCCCCGCACACCCGCGACCTCGACGCTGCCGGAGCCGGTGTCGATGCGGACCGTGCTGCCCTCCACATCGCTCGCCTCGACGCGACCGGAGCCGGTGTCGACATCGAGGTCGCCGCGTATCCCGTTGGCAGTGACGGAACCGCTGCCGGTATCGATGCGCGTGTTGCCGCCGATGTTCTCGGCGTGTACCGGGCCGCTGTGGGTGTCGAGATCGACATCGGCCTGGATGTCCCTGGCCTCCAGCTCGCCCACGGCGAGTCTCACGCGCGTCGCCACACCCCGGGGCACCAGGATCTCGAGATCGACCCAGGCCTCCAGGTCGCCACGACCGCCGATCTCGATTCGGTCACGGTCCGAGAGCCCGGAGTAGATGTCCTCGAGAACCGAGCTCTCCCTCACCCAGTTCCGCAGGTGGATCTGCGTACGGCTGCCGCGCCGGTGAGGGTAGCTGTAGCTCAGCGACTCCTCCAACGGGAACACCGCGTGGAATTCGGCGTGCCCGTTGTGCTTGACCTCGAAGCTGATCATTCCGGCATCATCACCGCCCGGCTGGGCTTGGACGATGATGCGCGAGCCGTCGTGGCCGCGGACTGTGACCTCACCTACGAGGTTGGTGACCAGGAGCTGGTCGCCCTCGAACGACCACTCCTGCTGCGCCCAGGCCGCGTCCGCGGCCAGCAAGACCAGGGCAAAGGCGGCCAGCGCGCTCAGGCATGGGTACTTCATGGATGTGCCTCCGTAAGAGTGAGATACACCACCTCCGCGGGGATGGAGGCGGCACGCAAAGTGGAATCCCACCGTTTGGACATGCTGAATGACCAGAAGGTTGTAACGCTGCAGTCTTGAGCGTCTAGCTGTCCCTACGGGGTCAGGCCTGGCCGGGTTTCGGCCTGGGCCGCGGCCCTGGTTGAGCGCCCGGTCACGCCGTCGCCCGCGAGCCCACCAGCCTGTTGTAGAGCCAGGCGAAGACGGCACCGCAGACAGCTCCATCCAGCATGGCGTAGAGCGTACCCACGATCACCGAGCCGAAGCCGCCGACGTGATACCCCGGGTAGAGGGAGTCGGCAAGTTCCAGCAGCGCCGTACCGTAGCTGGGCCAGATGAGGTGGGCGATCCCGGTCAGGAAGAATCCGGCGCCCCAGAGAATCGCCGCCGCGGTCGCGAGCGATTTGACACACAGCTTCATGATCGCCTCCCGGTTCAGAGCCGAACTCTGCGTCCAGCGTGGCCGCCACGATATCGGATTGTGCTGACAGCTTAGCTGCTGGTCAGCTGGCTGTCCACGCGTGTCGGCGAAGGGCGCTGAGAGCGCGTGGGATGGAAGAGGCGAGAACGGAAGGGCTACCTGTGCCGCGTGCCGGGGCCGCCACGGTCTCCCCCGCGTTTCTCCCTGCGGCGCGGCGTGTGCCCCGGCACGTGACCAACAGCCTGAAACAGCGCGGTGCGCCGCGTTCTGCGGCTTCGCGCTGACCCCTTCTGTGAGTGTAGATGCCGAAGCACGCCTGAACGTTAGAATTGTAGCTGTAGCCTCTGGACGGGATCAGCCTGCTCGATCCTGGGTAGGAAGGCCAAGTGATGGTCGAGATGAGTGCCGAACAGCGAAGCGAGTTGGGTCACCAGCCGCGTCCTCCCAGCGTGGCGACCGTCCTGGCCGCCTTCGCCTCTGGTCTCGTTGTGGCCCTTCTCGTCACAGGGATCGCACGTCTGTTCACCGATTCGCTCGCGCTCGGCTTCCTGCTCGGCGAGCTCGGCCTTCTCGGCGGGGTCCTTCTCTATTTGACGGCCAGCGGCCGCGCCGTCGGTCGCGCGCTCAGGCTCGGGCGCGCACCGCGCGCCGCCTACCCGCTCGCGTTGAAGCTCGGCCTCGCGCTTGTCGTTGCCAACTTAGCAGCCACCGTCATCCTCGGGCCGCCCGTCAGCGATATTCAGTTTCTCGCCGAGGCCCGGACGACGGCGGAGCGTCTTGTTCTGGCGGTGGGCGTCGCGCTGGCTGCGCCTGTGATCGAGGAGGCGCTCTTCCGTGGATTGCTCCAGGGCGTCTTGGAGGCGCGGCTCCGCCACTGGTTCGCCATCGCCGCTGCGGGTCTCCCGTTCGCTCTCCTGCACGGACCGGATCCAGCTCTGTTCTTCTTCTTCTGGAGCTTGCCGGTCGGCTGGGTCACCTGGCGCAGCGGCAGCATCTGGCCGGCGGTCGTGGTGCACGCTGTCAACAACACCCTGGGTGTTGTGGGGCTGTTCATGACCGGCCCGATCGAGCCAGAGGCGGTGGAGCAGGGCCCCGGCGAGCTGGGGGTCGCGGCGCTGTTTTTGTTGGCTGCGGCGCTCTGGGCCGTCCGGCTCTGCGTGCGGATGGGCGAGGTGTCGGGTCAACGGCCTGTCGCCGGTGTGGTGAAGGCAGCGGCACAGGTCGCCGGTCGCACTCGAAACAACCCGGAGTGATAGTTCGTATTGTCCGATGTTAGGCTGACCTTGCTGAAGCGGTCAGCTGCAGTACAGCGGGCAGGTGGGGACGGCGAACCCGAGACGTCAGCACTGACGTGCCATGGAAGAGATCACGAAACAGCGACTTCGATTCCTGGTCGGGTTCGCCGTCTACTTCGCTGTGCTGTGGGTGCTCTGGAACAGTTTCATCGTCTATCCCCTCAAGATTTTCGTCGTCCTACTGCACGAAGCCAGCCACGGCGCCATGGCGGTAGCGACCGGCGGAGCCATCCAGAGGATCATCATCACCGCCAACGAAGGCGGCCTCTGTCAGTGTCCAGGCGGCAGTGAGTTCCTAGTCCTCTCGGCGGGCTACCTCGGCAGCCTGGGCTGGGGCGCGTTGATCCTCATGGCCGGTCGCGGGCGAGGGGCGGTACCGCAGATCGCGTCGGCGGTCATCGGGGCCGTGGTCATCCCGTTAACGCTCTTCTACGTGCGTAACTGGTTCGGCCTGCTGTTCGGTGTGGCCTTCGGCGTCGCGTTGATCCTGGCGAGCCGTCAACTTCCCAGGAGTGGCAACGCGGCGCTGCTGACGGCGCTGGGCCTGACCTCCTGCCTGTACGCGATCCTGGACATCAAGAGCGACGTCCTCGATCGCCCGAATGTGATGTCCGATGCCCGGATGCTGGCCGATCTGACGGGGGTGCCGACCCTGGTCTGGGGCCTGCTGTGGATCGCCGTGGCGCTCGTCTTCAGCACTTGGCTGTTCAAGCTCGGGTATCGGAGCGCGTCGAGGAAAGGCGTGGGCGAGGGGGAAATTCTCCAGGCTTAACATCGCTGGGGCGGCGGCCAGCCCCGCCGCCCCAGTCGCGTTCCTACCGGTGCCTGGTCGTCAGGACATCGGTGGTGGTGGTGGTGGCGGCGGTGGCGGTGCCTTGCAGGTATTGATTCCGAATACGGTGTAGAGTCCGCACCAGCCCGCAAGACCCGTGATCAGGGCGATGGCCCCCACGATATAGGCGATGATCGCGAGCGCGCCGGATAGCCACAGGTAGGCGACCACCAGCAGCACGATCCCCAGGACGATCCGAATCGCCCTGTCCGTTCCACCGACGTTGCTAATCATAACGCGTCTCCTTTCAGTGCTGACAGCGTCTAGACGTGACAGCGACGGACTGAATCAGCTCTCCTCGCTCTCAGGCCACTCGCGTGGCATCCGCGAACGGGCTTAAGCACGGCCAAGCGCCGAAGCGCGATTGGTGGCGTACTGCGACTCCCGGCTCGCTGTTGGAGGTAACGTGTCTATCGTAGCGGAATGTCGCGCGCCTCGTCAATGACGTGTGATCGGCGGCCGACGATCAGAAGAAGACGGACAGGGAGGCGTAGAGAACCACGGATACGGGGCCGAACTCGGACTGCGGGAGGCCCTCGGGGCTTGAGTCGTCGCTCCCGATTCCCAGAAACATACCCGCGCGCGCCGTAGCCTCGTTCGTGGCGGAGTACGACGCAGCCGGCGCGAGCAATGCGCTTCCGTCGTTCAGGTTCCAGAGCACGAGCAGTTCGGTGCTCAGCAGCGGGTGCAGCTGGTAGCTCGCCTGGCCGACAGCGACGTCCCGGCCCAGGGTCTGCAGCTCGCCGCGCGCGAAGGGCTCGGACGAGATCACCCGAGCCAGGTCCCCAGCGCTCGAGGCGCCGAAGCCATCGTGCTGATACTCGAACACCAGGTAGAGGTCGCGGTCGAACGCGTCCGTGCGCGTGTCGATCCCAACTGTCCCGCGGAACCTCATGTCGTCGTCATGTTCCCGCAGTGAGGCTTCCCCGCGCAGCGCCGCACCCCCGACGTCACCAGTCGCGCCGATGGCGGCCGCGGGCTCGTCGTGGAGCGCGCCTGCCCAGGCTGATATCTCCCACCCCTTCCAGGTGGTGCGACCGCGGGCCAGCAGTGTGAGCGTCGAGTCCTCTGCCTCTGCGAGCTGTGTTTTTGCGGGCCGCAAGACCAGGTCGAGCTCGCTCAGCGGGCTCGGGTAAGCCTGTACGCGCAACGCATCCACGCCGGCACGGTACTCGCGAAACGGGTCCGAGGGATCGAAGGGAACGAAGGGATCGGCCGGTGTCAGCAGCAGCGTCGTCGCCCAGGAGATCGTCTGCCTGCCGACGGTGATCTCGAGGATGTCGATGGGCGACCAACCTAGGCTCAGGCGATCCAAGCGGTGGCGCCACAGCACATGATCCGACTCCTCCAGCGTCCATTGCAACTCGGCCCACTCACCGCCGGCAGGGGCCACCGCTCCCAGGATGCTGCCACCCGCTCCGGCCCGGGTGCGCTCGCTCCAGAAGAACACGTGCTCGTAGGCGATGTCGAGGAGGACCGGGCCAAGGACCGGCCGGGTCATGAGGCGCAGCCGATTGATGTCAGCAAGACCCCCAGTGGTGTAGAGTGTGGAATCGCTCCAGAGGCCAACGTTCAGGTAGTAGCCGCGGACGGTCGGCAGCTGAGCTTGTGACGTGCGAGCCCCGAACAGCAGGATGAGCAGGGCGAACGCCGTAGCCCGAGTCACCGTTTTGGCTCGGGCTGGTGCCGCTCGTCGAAGGCCACGGCACCATCGACCAGTCGGATCAGGCGCCGCGCCCGTTCCATCACTCGCGGGTCGTGGGTGGCGAAGAGGAAGGTCGTTCCCAGATCGCGGTTGAGTTCCTCCATCATGTCCAGCAGCCGGTCGCTGGCCACCGAGTCGAGGTTGGCGGTGGGCTCGTCGGCGAGCACGAGCGCTGGCTCGGCCACCACGGCGCGGATGACAGCGACCCGCTGCTGCTGGCCGCCCGACAGCTTGCCGGGCCGGCGGTCCTCGAGCCCGGCGAGGCCGGTGAGCTCGAACAGCTCCATCACGCGGCGTCGGCGTTCGCCACCGTTCAGACCCTGCAGCAGGAGCGGGAACTCGGCGTTCTCCAGGGCGGTGAGCACCGGCAGCAGGTTGTAGGCTTGGAAGATGAAGCCCACGCTCTCCAGCCGTAGTCGAGCCAGCTCGCGATTGGACATCGTGGTGAGTTCGTGGCCCGCCACCTGGACACGGCCGCGCGTCGGCCGGGTGAGGCCGCCGATCAGATTGAGCAGCGTGGTCTTGCCTGAGCCTGATGGCCCTGCCATCGCGATGAACTCACCCGGTTCGATCGTGAGCGTCACGCCACGCACGGCCTGTACTTCCTCGGCTTCTTGCTCGAAGATCTTCCAGACCTCGTCGGTCCTGACGGCTGCAGTTCTCTTGTTGTTCATCTTTCTATCGTCAATTGGCAATCAACAGTCAGCGATCTCCGTCATCTGATGTATGAGCTACGCCATCCGGTTTTCGATCACTAGCGCTCGAACTTCATCGACTCGGCGACATCGATGCGTGTCGCTCGAAACGCCGGGTAAAGTGAGGCCAAGGCTCCGATGATGAAGATGAACACCAGCCCTTGAATCACCCGGGCGATACGGAAGTAGGGGATGACGATGGGATCCATCACCACACCGGAGAAGGTCCAGTCCTCATCCCAGGCGAACGAGAAGTCGAGGCCGTCGCGCCAGAAGAACCAGGTGATAAATAGCCCGAGGCTGATGCCGATGATCCCACTCAACGTCGTGAGGATCAGACCCTCGATCATCACCAGTCCACCCGTCTGCCGCGGCGTTAGTCCGAGAGCTTGAAGCAGTCCGAACTCGCGCTTACGGTACATCACCGACATCAGCACCGTGTTGATGATGCCCATGGCGATGATGCCGAACAGGATACCCTGGAACATGTAGTTCCCGAGGTCGTCAATCTTCACGGCCGCGTCCAGCTCGGGCATCGCCTCCCGCCAGCCCATCACGGTCAGGCTACGTTCTTCGATCTCGCCGGCGAGTTCACGCTGTAACGCACGCCGGATTCGCGGCACGCGGCGGCTCGAGTCGATGAGCACGGCGATGGCCGTCACGTCACCGCCGGAGCGCAGCCAGGACGCTGCGGTGTTGAGCGGGATATGGATCAGCGCCTGATCAATCTCGGGGACCCCGGTTCGGAAGATGCCGACCACCCGCACGAGCTGGCCGGCGATCTCACCGTCAGCGTCCTGCGCCGTCAGCACGAGTCGTGAGCCGAGTCGTAGCTCGAGCCCTTCGGCCAGGCCCGCTCCCACATAGGCGGCCAGGCGGTCGCCCGGCTCGAGGTATCGACCGTCGACGACCTTCTCATCGAGTATCGAGAACGCCGCTTCGGCTACGGGAGCGACGCCCACGATCTGCGCGGGCCGCGCTCCCGTGGGCGAGCTGGCCAGTCCGCCGATGGCGAGCTGCGGTTTGACGGTGACGACGTGTCTTCTGATGCCGGGCGTCTCGAGCGCGGCTTCGGCGGCGCGCCGCGCCGAGTCTGACAGGCGGTCCTCGATCTTGCGGCTGGCCTGGTACCCGGGAGCCTGAATCGCGATGTGGCCGCTGCCCATGCGCACGGCGGAATCGATCCAGTCCTCGTGGGTCCCATCCCCGAGTGGCAGAGAGATCATGAGCAGCGCGCCGCCGACGATCATCGCCGCCGCGGTGAGCACGCTGCGCCGGGCCTGCCGCCGCAGGTTACGAAGGGCTAGCCGGGCCATCACGATCGCTCGATTCATCATAGCCCTGACAGTGTATCGGCCGGGGGCACGCGGGCCGCGCGAGCGGCCGGGTAGAGCGAGGCCAGGACGGCCGTCAGCAACAGAGCGACGGCCGTCCGCAGCGCCATCTCGGCGTTGTATTCGACTCGCAAGACCGGGCGGACGAGCGCCCCGAACATGGTGAAGTCGCCGTACAGCCAGCTCAGGTCAGGCGGCGCGTTGTGCCACCAGACGAGCAGCGGGAACGTGATGGCGGCGCCCACCAGCAGGCTGACGAGACCGAGGGAGAACGCCTCGGCGATGACCGTCCAGGTCACACGCCAGGGTGTGGTACCGAGCGCCAGCATCACGGCGAACTCGCGGCGGCGCTCGAAAGTGGCCATGAGCATGGTATTGGCCACGCCGAAGACCGCGATCGCGAACACGATCACGACCACGATGAGGTACCACCCTTCCAGCAGCCGCACGTACTCCATCATCTCCGGGCGCAGGCGGCTCCAAGGCTCGACCGCGATGTTCGGCGCCAGCGGCGCTAGGCCGCCGGCCAGTCGGTCGGCGGCCTCCTCTGCCAGCCAGGGGTCGGTCGTGGAGGCAGCGATCTCGTGAATCCTGTTGGGCGCGAGGGCGACCAGCGTTTGCAGCGAGCTGATGGGGACGAGCGCGTACGATGCGTCCAGCTCGGTCATGCCGCTCCTGAAGATTCCTGAGACGGTGTAGAGATCGTTGCCCAGTGACCCATCGGCGGCGGGTGCGACCAGGATGACTTCATCTTCGAGATCGACCTCCAATTGCCGCGCCATCTCTTCGCCGATCATGATCTCGTTGGCGCCCGCGCCGGGGATCTGGCCCCGGACAAGGCCTCGCATGATGCGGCTGACATTGGGCTCGCGCTCCGGGTCCACTCCCATGAGAATGCCAGCCGTCGTGGCCTCGCCAGAGCTCACGAGGCCACCGGCGTAGACTCGGGGAGTCGCGGCCGCGATGGCCGGGTCGGCGTCCACCTCTCGAACCAGTACCTCGACATCGGCGCCATCGCGCCCACCGATGGTATCGTAGATCTTCCGTTCGGGGCGGTAGTCGCTGGCGTGGACTTGCAGCTGGCCGGTCAACAGGCCAGTGCCGTTGTCGATCATCTCGCTCTGCAGACCTTCCGCCCACGCCACCATGAACACGACGGCGAAGTAGCCGATCGCCAGGCCGAGCGCGGTGATCAGCGTGCGCCGCCGGTTTCGGCCCAGGTTACGCCAGCCGATACGCCACCAGGGACCGAAAACCATGCCTTACCTCCCCGCGCTCCTCAGGGCGCGCAGCGAGAAGAAGCTCCTGTCGATGTCGATGTCGAACTCCAGCGAGTTGTAGCGCACCGTGGTCCGTTCACTCGGCTTGTCCTGCGGATGCAGGTCCATCACCGCCGGCACCAGCCGGCCGCCCATCACGCGGAAATCGCTGAAGGTCAGGGTGCGCACCAGCTCGCCGTCCTCATCGTAGTAGCGTGCCCAGGTGGGCATGAGATCGTGCTTCCGCACCTGATACTCGATCTGGCCCCAGACCACCGCCGCTTCCGGCTTCGGCGTGAGCAGGAACTCCCAGACCTCCACGCCGTCACGCTCACCCTCGAAGCTGTAGTCGATGTCGTAATCCTCGATCAGCCGGCTCTCCTTCACTATGTCGTCGTTGGTGAAGTGTGAGCCCATCCACGAGCCCATCATCAACGAGGCCGGGATCTTGATCGTACGGTCGACGCGGGGCAGGTAGTTCCAGATATCATCGCCCGCCTTGAGCGTGGCCATGCCCTCCTCGCTCCTGGGGGCCGTGATCCGCACCAAGGCATGCTCGGTGCCCAGCGACCACACCTCCATGGTGATGCTGCGCTCCCAGTTCTCCGTCACGACCTCCATGGTGGAGGTGCCGTGACTGGATTCGCCGCGCAGGATGCGGTCGACGCGGTCGATGATATCGCGGGCGGACTCTTGCCCGGACGCGGAGGTGGGCGCAACCACCAGCAGGAGGCCGACGAGGAGTCTTCGGGTATGCGTCATTGGAAACCACACTCTAGTAGAATTGCCGGTTTCTCGTGTGTGACAACGGTCCGGCGGAGGCCGTGGCGTGTCACATGAGTTGACGCCCCCGTCCCACCTGCCCGTGGGTTGACGCATCTCTGTATGTAACAAACAGCCTGAGCTGTCAAGTCGTCCTGTGCAGCGTCCTGTCCGGGATATCCATCTCACCTTCACTTACCAGCACAGCGGAGCCGCCCACCCGTATCACGGTGATGACGCCATCCTGCTGGTCGGCTTCGATCTCCAGTCTGCTCGGCCGTCCCATCTCGAGCCCCTGTTCGACGACCCAGCGCAGAGTGCCGCTCTGCCTCGCGTCGCGAATGCCGAGGTAGCCGGCCAGCGCGGTGGCGGCGGCTCCTGTGGCCGGGTCCTCCTCGATGCCGAGGGCGGGTGGGAAGAAGCGCGCGTGGATGTCGGTGCCGTCTGTCTCGGTGTCGTAGGTGAACACATAGACTTGCGGTGCCCAATACGATGACAGAGACCGCTCCCACAGGTCGCGCTTCAAGCGGACTCGCCGAATCGCTGCGAGGTCGCGGACGGGCACGAACAGGATTGGTTGGCCGCAGCTCACGGCTTGCGGTACGTCGTCGCCCAGCAGCAGGTCGGGAGCTTCGAGTGAGAGCAACGCGGCGATCGTCTCCGGCGCGGGCGGCTCGGGGCCGAACTCCGGCAACTTGGCGGCAGAGAGCTGTGCGAAGACGGGTTGGCCTTTCGACGCGCGGATCGTCACCGGTACGATACCGACTCCTTCCTCGAAAGCGACGTGTACGACGTCGCGATCGAGCTTGACGTCACC
>JBDHKG010000175.1:0-4865 GCA_039586495.1 Gemmatimonadota bacterium
TGTTCCCGAGCGTGCCGAGGAAGACGTGGGGTACTACCTCGTTTCCTCGGGCAGGAGGGCTTTCGAGAGGCTCGTGGGTTTTCGCGTTCCTTTGCGAATCCGGCTCCGCCGCGCGATCCGCGCCCTCGCGACCGCCGGTTACCTGGGAGGAATCGCCGTCCTCACCGCCCTCCTGCTCTCCGTCCCTCTGTTCTTGACCTGGAGCGCCGGGGCAGGCTTCTGGAGCCTGGTTCTCCTGGGAATCCTCGGGCTCGTGCCCGCCTCCGATGTCGCGGTCTCCCTCGTTAATCGCCTGGTTCCGATTCTCGTTCCTCCGACGGTGCTGCCCAAGCTCGAGCTCGCCCAGGGTGTGCCTGCAGAGCTTCGAACCGTGGTCGTCGTCCCCACGCTGGCCACGAAACGCGCCGATATCGAAGAACAGCTCGAGCGGCTCGAGGTGCACTACCTGGCGAATCCCGAAGGCCATCTCCATTTCGCCCTGCTTACCGACTGGTCGGACGCGCCTAGCGAGCACATGCCCATCGACAAGGCTCTCGTCGCCGCATTGGCCGACGGCATCGCGCGACTGAACGAGCGCTACGGGAGCTTGCCCGGAGGCGGGGAGCGGTTCCTGCTGTTGCATCGCCGGCGTCTCTGGAACGAGCAGGAAGGCAAGTGGATCGGCTGGGAAAGGAAGCGAGGCAAGCTCCACGAGCTGAACCGGCTGCTGCGCGGCGCTGAGGACACTTCGTTCATCCCGGTAGACGGACGGCCGCCCACGGCGCCCCAGGGCGTCCGCTACGTCATCACGCTTGACGCCGACACACGGCTTCCCAAAGGGACCGCCTACCGACTGGTCGGCGCGATGGCGCACCCGTTGAACCGGCCGCGCTTCAACCCCCGGCAGGGACGCGTCGTCCAGGGCTACGCGATCCTGCAGCCTCGGATCACACCGTCGTTGCCCACGGGCCCGGACAGCACGACCTACCAGCGGATCGTCTCGGGTCCCGGAGGTGTGGACCCCTACGCCGCCGCGGTCTCGGATGTATATCAGGACCTCTTCGAGGAAGGGTCGTTCACGGGCAAAGGGATCTACGACGTCGATGCGTTCGAGGCGGCGCTGGAGGGGAAGGTCCCGGAGAACACGCTGCTCAGCCACGACCTTTTCGAGGGCACCTTCGCGCGCGCCGGGCTCATGACCGACGTGGATCTCTTCGAGGAGTTCCCCGCCAACTACGAGGTGGCCGCCCGCCGCAACCATCGCTGGGTGCGAGGCGACTGGCAGCTCTTACCCTGGATCCTGGGCCATGCGCGCGACGCCGCGGGGCGGAGACAGAGGGCTCGCATCCCCGCCCACGGCCGCTGGAAGATGGTGGACAATCTGCGCCGCAGCCTGGCGGCGCCCTGGTCGTTCTCGATGGCGGTGGCCGCCTGGATCCTGCCCGCCGTTCCTCCCCTCCTCTGGACCGGCCTGTTCGTCGGATCCGTTGCGGTGCCAGCCTTCATCCCGGTTCTCGACGGCCTCATCCCCAGGCGATGGGGTATCTCGAAGCGCAGCCACTTCCGCGCCGTTTCCCACGACATCTACGTGGCCCTGACGCAGACGCTCCTGGCCATCACCATGCTAGCACACCAGGCCTGGCTGATGGTGGACGCGGTGGTGCGCACGCTCGGGCGCCTTTACGTGACGAAACGGAACCTCCTCGAGTGGGTCGCGGCGGCGCAGGCGGGGTACGGGGTCGACCTGAGGCTGCGGAGCTTCTGCCAGCACCTTCGCTGGGGCGTGGTTCTCGCCGTCGCGGCCGGCACGCTCTTCGTTGTGCTCAAGCCGGGGGCCTGGCCCGTGGCCACGCCGCTGGTGCTCCTCTGGGTGCTGTCGCCCGTCTTCGCCTGGTGGATGAGCATCCCGTTGAAGGACCCGCAGGACAGGAACAGATCCTCTCGCCCGACGAAACGCGCCCCCTGCGGCTCGTCGCGCGCCGCACCTGGCGCTTCTTCGAGACGTTCGTGGACGATGAGCAGAACGCCCTTCCGCCGGACAACTTCCAGGAAGACCCCGAGTCCGTCGAAGCCCACCGCACGTCGCCGACGAATCTGGGTCTCTACCTCCTGAGCACCACGGTCGCCCACGACTTCGGCTGGATCGGGATTCTCGACGCGGCGGAACGGCTCGAGGCCACGCTGGAGACGATGACGAACCTGCGCCGCGTCCGCGGCCACTTCTTCAACTGGTACAACACCCGGGATCTCCGGCCGTTGGATCCCATGTACGTGTCCACCGTGGACAGCGGCAACCTGGCGGGGCACCTGATCGCACTGGCTCAGGCGTGCCGCGGGCTCTTGCATCGCCCGCTTTTGCGCCCGGAGATCCTCGAGGGGATCGGCGACGCTCTGGCGCTGCTTCTCGAGTCGTTGGAGGAGGCCGAGCACCCCCAACGCACGCAGACCGTCACGGCGGAGCAGCTGAGCGAGGCGGCCGAGTCGCTGTCGGACATGCTGGAGGATCCCCCGACGTCGCTTCCCGGATGGGTCCACCGCTTCGAGGAGCTGGAGGTCCAGGCGGAGAACCTCCTGGACATCGCCCGCACGCTCTTGAGCGACGTCAAGGACGGATCGCTATCAGAGGTTCTTATCTGGGCGACGGCCGTTCGGAACGCGGTCCGCAGCCACGCCCGCGACCTCGGTACGACCATGCCCTGGTGCGTGCGGCTCTACTCCGAGGGATCGGCGGTGGGAGAAGCCTGGGAAGGCGAGGACCCCGCGACCCGGCTGGCCCGGTCGGCGTCGTTTCTGGAGCCCCTGGTCGCCAGGAGCCCCACACCGGTCGGGCTCTCGGACCTCCTGCGTGCGGTCCACGAGGTGATCGAAACACGTTCCGACGTTCTGGAGAGCGAGGACAGAGACCCGATTCTCGACGATCTGGACGCGTCGTGGACGGCGGCCGCTGCCCTCAGGCACCGCCTCTCCGCCCTCGCGCTGCTCGCCGAGCAGATGGTCGAGACCATGGACTTCGGATTCCTCTTCGACTCCTCACGCAAGCTGTTCTCTGTCGGCTACCGCGTGGCCGAAGGCACCCTCGATCCCAGCAGCTACGACCTACTGGCCTCCGAGGCTAGGCTGGCAAGCTTCGTGGCCGTCGCCAAGGGCGACGTAGCGCCCCGGCACTGGTTCCTCCTCGGCCGGTCCCTCACGCCGGTAGGGGGTGGTGCGGCCCTCGTCTCCTGGTCGGGGTCGATGTTCGAGTACTTGATGCCGCTGCTCGTGATGGAGCAGCCCGCCCGGAGCCTTCTGGATCTCACCAGTCGCCTCGTGGTGGGGCGCCAGATCCGCTACGGTGCGGAGCGGGGGGTTCCATGGGGGGTCTCGGAATCGGGCTATAACGTTCGCGACGTGAAGCTCACGTATCAGTACTCGGATTTCGGCGTGCCCGGCTTGGGGCTCAAGCGAGGGCTGTTCGAGGACGTGGTGGTGGCTCCCTACGCCACCGCGCTCGCGGCCATGGTGGATCCCAGGGCCGCCCTGAACAACTTCGCCCGCCTAGAGGAGGCCGGAGCCCGAGGCGCCTATGGGTTCTATGAAGCACTCGATTACACCCCCTCGAGGCTGCCGGAGCAGGCCCGGGTGGCCGTGGTCCGGGCATACATGACCCATCACCAGGGGATGACCCTCGTTTCCCTGGGGAACGTGGTTCACGACGGCCTGACCCGGCGGCGCTTTCACTCCCATCCCATGGTCCAGGCGGCGGAGCTCCTGCTCCAAGAACGGACGCCGCGTTCGGTGAGTGTGACCCGGCCCCGGGGCGAGGAGGTTCGGGAAGCCGCGCTCGTCCGCGACCTCGTCCTCCCCACCCTGCGGCGATTCGAATCGCCGCACGACATCACGCCCCGCACCCATCTCCTCTCGAACGGCCGCTACACGGTCATGGTCACGGCGGCGGGCTCCGGGTTCAGCCGCTGGGGCAACCTGGCCGTTACCCGCTGGCGGGAGGACACGACGCGTGACTGCTGGGGCACGTTCGTCTTCTTGCGGGATGCGGAAACCGGCGACGTCTGGTCCGCCGGCTTCCAGCCGAGCGGAAGCGAAGCGGACCACTACGACGTCGTCTATTCCGAGGACCGGGGCAAGATCATGCAGCGGCACCGGTCCCTGACGATCACCCTCGAGATCGTGGTTTCCCCCGAGGACGACGCCGAGCTGCGCCGGCTGACGGTGACCAATCTCGAGAACCGGGACCGCGAGATCGATTTCACATCCTACGCCGAGATCGTGCTGGCTCCGCAGGGCGCCGACGTGGCCCACCCCGCCTTTTCCAACCTCTTCGTCGAGACCGAGTTCGTTCCCGAGCTCGGCACCCTGCTCGCGACTAGGCGCCCGCGTTCGGCGGACGAGCCCCAGGTCTGGCTCGCCCACCTGGCTGCGGTGGAGGGCGAGACGGTCGACACGTTGCAGTACGAGAGCGACCGCGCACGCTTTCTGGGCCGGGGCCGCGGCGTTCGGACTCCGCTCTCCGTGATCGACGGGGGGACCCTTTCGAACACGGCAGGGACGGTTCTGGATCCCATCGTGAGCCTCCGGCAGCGGGTGGCGATTCCCCGAGGAGGGACGGTCCATCTCGTGTTCACCACGCTCGTGGCCCCCTCCCGAGAGGAGGCCCTCGAGATCGCGGAAAAGTACCGACAGCCGGCGACGTTCGAGCGAGAAAGCTCGCTGGCCTGGACACAGGCCCAGGTCCAGCTGCACCACCTGCGGATCACCCAGGACGAGGCGCACCTCTTCCAGCGTCTGGCCAATCGTCTGCTCTACGTTGATCCCACGTTGCGCGCGGCGCCTCGGGTACTGGCCAGGAACCGCGCTGGCCCGTCCGGCCTCTGGGCCTACGGCATCTC
>JBDHKG010000176.1:0-2987 GCA_039586495.1 Gemmatimonadota bacterium
CGATGAGGAAAAGCTGCGCGCGATCCCCGTGCTCCTCAGGCTCCGACCTGAAGGGCGTACGCCTTAGGCTGGACCCGCTTTCTGCTCCTCCAGGATCGTGACATAGCTCTCGTAACGGCGCGACGGCAACTCACCAGTCTCCACCGCCGCAATCACGGCGCAGTCCGGCTCATGGACGTGACTGCAATCCTGAAACTTGCAATCGCCCAGATACGGCCGAAACTCCGGGAAGCACCACGGCAGCTCGCGGGTGCCCACCTCCCAGAACTGCAGCCTGCCGAGACCGGGCGTGTCCACCACATAGCCACCCACGTCCAGACGCTGTAGCGACGCCGCCACCGTGGTGTGCCGGCCCCGTTCGATCGCCTTGCTGATCTCACCGACCCGCAGCCCCAACCCGGGCTGCAGCGCATTGAGCAGGCTCGACTTGCCGGCCCCCGAAGGGCCGACGAACAGAGTAATGTGACCGGCGAGCCGTTCACTCAGTCGACCCAGGTTGGCGCCGCTCGTCGCGCTCGTGTAGACGACCGGATAGCCGATCTCCTCGTAGACGCCGAAACCTTCTCGCGCCTCGCTCTCGCTCGCCAGGTCGATCTTGTTCACCACCAGAAACGCCGCGATCTCGCTCTCCTCGGCGAGCACCAGGAAACGGTCGACGTTCGAGTAGAGCGGCTCCGGGCGCGCCACCGAGAATACCGCCCCCAGCTGCTCGACGTTCGCTGCGATTATCTGCTCGCGCCGACCGTGTGCTGAGCGACGCGCCAGCCGGGAGGCACGCGGCAGAAGCTCGCAGATGACACAGCTGCCATCCGGCAGCCGTTCGACCTCGACCTCGTCGCCCACCGCGACCCTACCGATCCCCCGCTTCCGCTTCAGGCGCCCGCGCAACGCGCACTCCAGACCCTCGTCCCCGACCTCCACGTGATAGATGCCGCCGACCGATCGCAGCACCCGGCCTCTCACAAGCTCGCCGCCACCCATCACCCGGACACCAGCTCGTCCAAGACGCGCCTCACCTCGTGAAGCGTGAGCTTCTCCAGCTCGGCACGCGCCGCCCCCTCGGTCGCCGCCTCTACGAGATGCTCGCTCTCCACGTGCCCTACCGGCTCATTCCCGTGCCATCTCAAGAAGAACAGATAGGCGCACCAGGTACCGTCATCACCGGGTTCGGTGATGATCTCCACCGTGTACGAGTCGCCGTCCCGACCCTCGAAGGCCGGCGGTCGCTCGTGCTCGCGGAAGTAGCCACCCAGTGTTGCGTCTTTCATAGCGGGACTAGAACGTAGGAGAGCCCGGTTTGCGGGTCAACGTGGAGAGCCGAAGAACGTCCCGTAACGCCAGGTGTAGAACTCTCGTTACATCCAGTAACGTCGAACCTCGGTACCTGAGCGGTGACCCGAACCATCCTGCACGCCGACATGGACGCGTTCTTCGCGGCCGTCGAGGCACGGGAAAACCCGGAGATCGCCGACCGCCCCATCGTCGTAGGCGCCGACCCTCGCGGCGGCCGCGGGCGCGGCGTGGTCGCCGCCTGCAGCTACGCGGCACGCAAGTACGGTATCCGCTCCGCCATGCCCATCTCCGAGGCCTACCGGCGCTGTCCCGACGCCGTCTACCTGCGACCCCGTATGCCGCTCTACGCCGAGGTGTCCCAACGCATCATGGATATCCTGGAAAGCTACACCGAGCTGGTCGAGAAGCTGAGCATCGATGAGGCCTTCCTGGACGTTACAGCCTCCACCAAGCTTTTCGGTGACGGCGTCACCATCGCCCGCCGTATCAAGTGCCAGATCTGGGAGCAGGAACGACTCACCGTCTCCATCGGCATCGCGCCAAACAAGTTCCTCGCGAAGCTGGCCTCGGACCTCGAGAAGCCCGACGGCCTCGTCGTCGTCGAGCCCGGCACGGAGAGGGAGTTCCTCGATCCGCTACCGATCGAGCGGCTCTGGGGGGTCGGCATGAAGACCGCGGAGCGGCTGCACGCACTGGGGCTGCTGACCATCGGCGATATCGCCGCGGCGCCGCTCGAGACGCTCGAACGCCAGCTGGGCCAGCACCACGCTCAGCACCTACACGACCTCGCCAACGGCCAGGACGATCGGCCAGTCGAGCCCGAGCGCCAGCGCAAACAGATCAGCCGCGAGACCACCTTCCTCAGCAACACCGACGACCGCCACCTAGTGCAGCGCACGCTCCTAGCCCTCACCGACGAGGTCGCCGCAAAGCTCCGTCGCCGCGGCCTCACCGCCCGTACCGTCACCATCAAGCTCCGCCTCGCTCCCTTCGAGACACTCACTCGCAGGCAGACCGTAGAGGCCGAGCTCGACACCACCGAGGCCATCTATCCGATCGCCCGCCAGCTGCTCGCCGCTGCCGACCCCGGCGACCGCCCCATCCGCCTCATCGGCGTCGGCGTCTCCGGCCTGCACGTCCGCGGCAGCGCTACCCAGCTGAAGCTGTTCGAGGAAGAACAACGCGACGAAAGGGACCACCGCGTGGCCGACATGATGGACGAGGTTTCAGAACGGTTCGGACGTGACGCGTTGAGACGTGGCAGGTTGATCGGAAAGGATGATGACGGGGAGCCCAGCTAGGCGCTCACGATCGGCACCGCCGGTACCGACGAGCGTAATTCACGAACTTCGTCTGTGAGAGGTGGGGCGAGGCGTGACCCCCGGTGCCGGAGTTACAACCGAAAGCTAGAACTCCCGCACGGTCACGGTTCGATCTTCGTCCCCAGCACCTCCAGGAACTTCGCCAGCCATGCAGGATGCGCCGGCCAGGCCGGCGCCGTTACCAGCTTCCCATCCACGTTCGCCTCGTTCATCCCGATGTTGGCGTAATCGCCGCCCGCCATCTTCACCTCGGGACCGACCGCCGGATACGCGGACACGCTCCTGCCCTCCACGACGCCCGCCGCCGTCAGCACCTGCGCGCCATGGCAGATCGCCGCGATCGGCTTGTCCGACTTCGCGAACTGGCGCACG
>JBDHKG010000085.1:0-26483 GCA_039586495.1 Gemmatimonadota bacterium
GCGTCCAGACAGTGCCCGCAGCGGATGCAGGGATACGATTCTTTCGGCTTGGTCTCATCGCGGCTGAGGACGATGACGCCGGTCGTCCCCTTCAGGATCGGCACATCCAGGCTCGCCTGCGGCGCACCCATCATCGGGCCGCCGAACACGATCTCATGGGCGTCCTTCGTCAGACCTTCACAGGCAGCGATCAGGTCCCGAACCTTCGTGCCCACCGGCACGATCAGGTTCGACGGCCGCTTGATGCCCCGGCCGCTGACCGTGACGATCCGCTCGATCAGCGGCAGGCCGGTCTCGAACACCTCGGCGATCGCGGCTCCCGAGCCCACGTTCTGCACCACGACCCCGACGTGTAGCGGCAGCTTGCCCGAGGGAACCTCACGTCCGAGCAGCGCGTTGATCAGCATCTTCTCGGCGCCCTGCGGGTACTTCACCGTGAGCGGATGCACCGTGACCTTGAGTTCCTTGGGTAAGGCGGCCTGGATCGCCTCGATGGCGTCCGGCTTGTTCTTCTCGATACCGATCATCACACGGTCCACGCCCAACGCCCGCATCATGATGCGGATCCCCAGATGCACTCGCTCCGGGTACTCAAGCATGATGTGGTGATCGGTCGTCAGGTACGGCTCGCACTCGGCACCGTTGATGATGATGGTGTCGATCCGCACGTCCTTCGGCGGTGAGAGCTTTACGTGTGTGGGAAACGCGGCACCGCCCAAGCCTACCACGCCCGCATCCTGCACCGCCTGCACGATCTCCGCAGGCGATAACCCTTCCCAGCGGGGAACGATGCGTGGCCTCGGCGCTTGCGCCGAATACGCGTCCACGGCGATCCGCACGGCAGGCTTGTAGGTACCGTCGGGGTGCGGCCACAGGTCGATACCGGCGATCGTACCGCTGGCGGAGGCGTGCACGGGTGACGAGATGAACCCCTCGGCCACCGCCAGCTTGTCACCTCGCTCTACCCGGTCGCCTTCCTTGACGATCAGCTTCGCCGGCTTGCCGGTGTGCTGGCTGAGCGGCAAGACCACCTCACCGGGGAACGGCATCCGGCGGATCTTGACCCCGGCGCTCAGACCCTTACGCTCGGGCGGATGGACTCCGTGTCTAAAGGTGAGCCGTTGTGGCATGAGACCCTCAGTTGAACGGCTCCGCCCGCTTCATCCACTTCTCTAGGTCCTTCTCCTTCGGGTTGAGCGGCGTACCCGGATGGATGATCCTGACGGGGCAGCGCTCCGCCGCCGTCACCAGCTCCTTGAACGTACCGGCCTTCGAGTCTTTGATATACGCCTGCTTCTTGTCGTTGTAGGCAAACATCTTCTTGTTGATGTTCGTGCACTCGTGGCAGGTGGTGCAGCGAGCCGTCTCGATGTACGGCTCCATCACCAGCCCGACTTCCTCTTCCGCCTCGACCGCGGCCGGAGCCGCAGCCGTGGCGACCGCCGGCTCCGCTACCGCGACCGCCCCCGTGCCGGCCGGCGCCGCGCTCAGACCCGGCAGGTCCAGGCTCACCGCCGGCACGCCCGGCATCCCTTGTGCCTCCTGCATGATCTCGGCGACCGTGCGCCTGCCATCGCCCGCACGCAGCAAGCCCTCGGCCAGCCGCCGGGCCACGACGATCGGGTACTTCGCCCTCAGGTCGGCGATCTTCGCCTCGTACTCGGCACGCAGCTGGGCGGCCTTCTGCTCGAATTCCGCCTCCAGCTCCGCCTCCACGACGCTGCGCGCCTCGTCACCGACCTTGATCCCACCCAGCTCGCGCAGCTGCCACCACAGGCGCAGGCGGTCCTCGGCCAGCTCGACGATCTCCTGGGAGACGAAGAGCCGGTTGAGCCGCTTCTCGCCGTCGATGATGTAGATGAACGGCGTCTGACCGTTCCGCTCCTCCTTCGGCAGCTTGATGTACTCGTGGAACGGGACCAGCTCATCGTCTGACACATCCGCCGGCACCTTCTTGAAGTGCTTCTTGAAGCGCGCCTCGGAGGCCGCCCAGTCCCCGATGGTGAGCGGCAGCTCCATCGTCTGCTCTTGGCCCTCGTCGTCCACGTAACTCAGCTCGTAAGCCGGCCAGTCCTCTGCCGGCTCCGGATTCCCGTCCAGGTTCAGACACTCGCTCCAGGTGTAGCCGTCGTCGGGATCGAACACCATGAACGGGAAGGCCCGACTCTCCAGCGACAGCTTGGCCGCGTGCATCGCCTGATCGTCACCGAGCCCGTGCTCCGGTGGGCACGGGCAGTGGAGGATGAAGATCGCCGGTCGCCGGCTGTTCAGCCCCTTGATGACGCCGGCCAGCAAGTGTGATGGCAGGGCCTGCGAGGACTGAAGCACGAAGGTCCCCCGGTGCGCCATCGCGATGAGGCCCATCTCCTTGCGGGTCTCCTCCTTGCCGTGCTGGGCCACGCCGAAAGCGGCCATGTCGGAGACCTGACCAGTGAAGCCGCTGGTGCACGCCTGTCCGCCCGTGTTCGAGTAGACCTGGGTGTCCAAGACGATGATCCGGACCGGCTTACCAGAGGCCAACAAACGCGACACGTTCTGGAAACCGATGTCGAACATGGCGCCGTCGCCACCCACGGCGAAGATCGGCGGGCAGAGCTTGAACTCCTCGTCGCTGAACTGCCGCCAGTCGAACTGCGTGAGGAACGGCTCGTGCACCTCCGGATCGTACTCGCCCGCCAGCTCCAGCTCGGCCCGTCGGACCGCTCGGAACCCGTCGGCCATCTTCCGCATGTGCCCCTCGAAGATGCCGATCGCGATCGAGGGCGCGTCCTGGAACAGGTGGTTGGTCCAGGGGAACGGATACGGGTTAAAGGGATAGGTGCTACCCCACACCGACGAGCAGCCGGTGGCGTTCGCGAAGCCCGTGACCGCGCGGCCTCTGCCGCTCGGCCCCTCGGTGTAGCGCCAATGCAGGTCCTTGAGGTCACGGACCATCTTGGCGATTCGCTTCACGTCCTCACGCTTCGAACCCTCCAGCGGAATGTCCACCTCCACCCCGTCCCCAGCGCTCACCGCATCGAGATCGACGTCGGAGGCGAGCAGCTCCCTGGCCCTCGCGTCGAGCCGCGCGATCAGATCCTCTAGCTTCTTGACGTGCTCCGCGACCCGGGGCTGCACGACTGCGTTGACCGCCGACAGCACCAGGTGAATGCCCGTCTTCTCGCCGCAGCCCATGCACGAGCCGTCACCGCCGAAGATCGAGCGGTAGTTGCCCTTCTTCAGCAGCAGCGACGAGAGGACGCCGATGCCCTCATCGAGGTTGGCGATGTTGATGTAGCGGTCGTCCGTGTCCGGGAGGTTCTGCCACAGCCTCCAGTTCCGACGCAGCTTCTCCACCACCTCCTCGTCCTGCCTGACGCTGATCAGCGCCTGGTCGGGACAGACCTCGACACAGAGGTTGCACCCCTTGCAGGCGTCCGGGTTGACGGTGATGGAAAGGAGCCCGCCCGTGCCCTTCTCCTGCGACTCCGGCACGTCGAAGAACGGCGCCGCCTTGGCCAGCGGGAACTCGTCGAGTGCCGAGTAGACCGGCACGAACTCCTCGTCCAGAGCCGCGCGCCGCTCCGCGTCCCAGTTCAGCTTCTCGACCACGGCCTTGTAAGCCTGCGACAGGACATCGCCGAACGTTCTGAACGGCACGCCCTTGATGATCTTGCGTGACTCGCTTGCCAGCGGCCTCACGATCTGGCGCACGCGGTCGAAGGACTTCCCGTTCTCCGCCGTCACGATCGCAGCCTCGATGACGTGCTCGACGGTATTCACCAGGCCGGGGATCGCCGCATCCGGGCAGACCGTCCAGCACTGGCTACAGCCCGTGCACTTCTCCGGGATGAACTCCGGCACCTCGAAGCGCACGTCGGTCATGTCGCGGATCGTGCTGGTCGCCGCCGGCATGGCGCTGAGCGCCGCGAAGGGATCGGCGATCGGGTCATCGCCCGTCTTGTACAGATAGGCCACCTGTTCCCAGAAGCGGCCCGGGTTGCCGAATCCGTCACGCCAGCCGGTCCCGTCGAGGATCGCCGGCATCTGCGGCGTCCACGCTGCCTCGACCCCCTCCTCGCTGAGGGTGCTATAGTCGAGCTCCACGACCTCGTCGAAGCCGCGGCGGATCACCCGCAGGTTGTCCTCGACCACGCGCTCGCCCAGGTGGCCGAACTTCTTCTGAAGCTGCTTCCGAATGCCCCCGAACAGCTGCTCCTCGTCCAGCCCCTCACGCTCCATGAGCGGCGACACCTTGAAGAAGGCGCCCATGAAGGCCGCGCCCTGCATCCGATAGCGCAGCTCGGGGTCAGTAGCCTCATCGGTAGCGATCTTGAACGCATCGACGGAGAAGATACTCAGCTTCTTCTCCTTCATGTCGCGCCGCGCGCCGGCCGGGAACGTCTCCCACAGCTCTGCCGGCTCGAGATCGCTCTGGATCACGAACACGCCGCCCTCCGACAGCCCGGCCAGCGGGTTGGAGTGGCGAAAGACGTTGGGATCCGGCGAGAGCACGACGTTCACGAGCTTCAGCTCGCTGTTTAGCCGGATCGGATCCTTCGCCAGCGTGCCGTAGAATGTGGTGGGCTGGCCTTTCTTCTCCGAGCCGTACTTTGGATTCGCCTTGATGTGCCAACCCAAGAGCTCGAACGCCGTCATCGCCAGGTTCTTGCCCGTCGTGATGGCGCCCCAACCACCGATGGAGTGGATCCGGATCGATACGGACCCCTCGGGCATCAGGTCGATGTCACCCACCGAGTCAAGGGCCAGGTGGGAGAGGTCCGGGTACGACTCGAGCAGCCGCTCCTGCCAGATCTGTAGCTTGGGCAGGCGGGTGCCCTTACGGATGAAATCGATGCCCAGATAGAAGAGCCGCTTCCCGAGCCCGCCGGGCAGCATGTTCTCCACCGCGGCGATGACGTCTCCCGGCTGCAGGTCGCGGCTTCCCATCCCGAAGGAACCCGAGTAGAACTCCGGCACTTCCTCCGGCTTACAAGCGGCCAGGCCAGGGTACGGCAGCGATCCGTTCTCCGCACGGCCGTTCTCCACCGCCTTCGACAGGGCGGCACGGACTTCCCGCAGCACGGGCAGGTCCACGGCAAGTGGCTGGTCGGTACGCTCCAGCACGGCAACGGCCTTCTTCCCCCTCAGCATCTTGCTGATGAGGTCCGCCGGGAACGGCCGGAACATCGTGAGGTTGAGCACGCCGACCTTCAGGCCACGTGTCTCCCTCAGATAGTCGGCGACCGCCTCCGCATTCCAGACCACCGAGCCCTGCCCCATGATCACGTACTCGGCGTCCTCCAACCGGTAGCCGGAGGCACGGGCGTACCTGCGGCCTGTGAGCTGGTAATACTGCTCCATCGCCCGGTCGGCGAGTGGCTGGACGTGGTCAAAGAAGAAGGGCCGCTGCGCCGCCACGCCCTGGGCGTAGCTGTCCTGGTTCTGCACCACACCGATCTGGGCAGGATAGTCGAGATCGAACATCTCAGGGATGCGGCGGCGCTTCTCGCCGAAGACCATCCGCTGAGCGGGAGTCGGCGAATCGATGATGTCGGAGGGATCCCCGAGGTACTCCTTCACCAACTCGGGCTCGGGCAGCAAGACCGACTCGATCACGTGGCTGGTGAGGAACCCATCCTGAGCGATAAGCGCAGGATTGAGAGAAAGCTCCGCCGCGCGGTGAGCGATCAGGTTGAGGTCCGCCACCTCCTGGGCGTTCTTGGCGAAGAACTGGATGAACCCCGTGTCATCCACTGCATGGTAGTCGTCATGGCCGGCATGGACGTTGAGGGCGTGCTTGGTCATCGCCCGGGCGGCGATGTTGAGCACGTACGTCAGCCGCTTGCCCACGGCGGCGTAAAGCGACTCGTGCATGTACGCGATGCCTTGACCGCTCGAGAAGTTGGCCGCGCGAAGGCCGGTCATGCTCATCCCCGCGGTCACGCCAGCGGCGGCGTGCTCCCCCTCGGGCTCGAAGAAGATGAGCTTGTGCCCGTAGACGTTCGTCTTCCCCGCAGCGACGGCGGCTGCCCAACCTTCCCCCATCTGCGTCGATGGGGTGATCGGGTAGGCGCCCGCAGCCTCGCTGGCGGCGGTTTCTACCGCGACGGTGGCCTCGCTTCCATCGACGGCCACTCGGATTCCCGGATACTTCGGCGCGACCGGCTGCTCTTTATCTCTCTTCCGCTTCATGCGACTCCACTCCCTGCAGGTTGGGGCATCTCAGCGAACTGCTGGCCTTCGACCCAGACGATGGCGCCCGTCGGGCACCGCTCGATGGCCTTCGGGTCCGCGAGCTGGTTCTTGCTGTAGTCAATCACCGCAAGGCCGTTCTTGATCTCGATCAGCCCTGGCGCTGCATCCGACGCGCACAGGCCGCAACCGTTGCAGGCCACCTTGCAGAGCGCCTCGGCCTCATCGCCCTCGAGCAGGCTCTTGCACTGCACGATCAGCTTCTGCTCCAGCGGCATGATCGTGAAGAGGTCGCGCGGGCAAGCCTCCACACAATCACCACAGGCCGTGCACCTATCGGGGATCACGACAGGCAGGCCGTACTCGTTCATGTAGATGGCGTCGTAGTCGCAGGCCTGCTCGCAGTCGTCGAGCCCGAGGCACGACCAGGCGCACCCCTTGCCGCCGCCGGCGACGGCGGCCGCCGCGCCGCAGGTCTCCAGCCCGATGTAGTCGGCCTGGCGAACTGACACATGAGACCCGCCGGCACAGAGCAGGCGAGCCACACGCTTCACGGCCTCTCCGGCCTCCACGCCGAGGTAGTCGGCGATGTCGACGATGTCATCGGCGCTCAGCTGCGTGCACTGCGCCGGCTGCCGCGCACCGGCCACCAGTTCCTCAGCGAAATTGCGGCAGCCAGCCGCACCACAGGCGCCGCAATTCGAGCCCGGCAGCATCTCCGCCACCGCATCGATGCGCGGGTCCTCCCAGACCCTCAGCTTCTTGTTGGCCAGAGAGATGAGGATCGCAAACGTCAGGGCCACCCCGCCCAGGATGGCCACTGAGACGAGGATTGTCGACAGGCTCATCGTCTTCAGCCCACATCCCTGAGATCAGCCTGGCTCAACAGCCACGCCGCCAGCTTGTCCACCTGGCTCGCCACCGTCCCGCCAGGCGCCCCCGTCTCGGCCGCTGCGCCCTCGGCGAGGGCAGCTTCGGCGCCGGGCGCCTCGGCCAGATCCAGTAACTGTTCTAATTCTTCCTTCTGCTGTATTATACTCATCCCACCGACCCGCTGTTTCGGGCCCTTTTCCGGGACCCGCAGCAGCTCGATTCGCTCCCAGGGATGCCTGCCGCGCGTCGGGTCATGGATAAACTCGGCCGCGCCCTCCGGTACGAGGCCCGCGACGGCCGGCCCCTCGAACTCCGAGAACCGATCGAGCCCCTGATCGCCGGCGGTCTGTAGCACGAACGTGGCTGGCGTGATGAGCCGGACGAGCGGTGCGGGCGCCGTCTCGCCATGGACGACCAGCACGATCTTCACGGCACCATCCAAGAACTCGGCGAGGTCGCCGGCGTGAAGGTCGGCACCCTCCACCTCGACCAGCAGGGCCGGGGCTACCCTGCGCTCCGCCTCGTTCCAGCGCTCGAACCCCAGGGGATCGAGCAGCCCGCTCTCGTTGCCGGAGCCCAGGCGGCCCGTCGTGGCCATGCCAGCGATCCGCGCGGCGGCGAACGCCCGGCCGATCTCCGCCATGCGGCCGGCCACCCCATCCCGCAGCCGGCTACCGGGCTTCACCTTGACGTGGAAGAGCTCATCTTCCCCGGCGGCGACGACGCGCAGCATGTCGAAGGCCTTTTCCACCGTCTTGAGCGCGCCGATGTCCTCGCTGGCTCCGTCGTAGATGAAGCTGGCAAACCGGTCGAAATCGATGCGCCCAGCGGCAAACTGGCCCAGCCCCGCTGCCACGCCGGTCAACCCGGCGCCCTGCTTCGACTGATGAGTCTGGAGGTAGCCCCGAACCTCCTCCACCGTAGTAACCACAGCCGAGCGATACCGCTCGATCGGGCCCGTAAGGGCGCGGAACGCCAACTCGATCCTTGGGTCAGACGGCATAACGATCGAACTCCTCGTTCAGGAGCTTGACTCTCTCCTCCGCCGTGTGCGCCGGCAGCCGACGTATCTCCTCGTAGATCGGCACGTTCTCGTTCCTGTAGAAGACGCCCAGACGGAAGCGATCGCTGGGCCCGGCGAGCCGGCGAGCTCCGTGTATGTCTCGTGGGTTATGGATGATCTTGTTCTTGTAGATCTGATCCAGGTCCGGCACGTTCACACCGTCGTCGTGGACCAGCAGCTCGATGAGATCGGGCGTGCGGACGGCGGCCTCGTAGATCGAGGCCGTGTACACCGGGCAACGCTGCAGGATGCGCACGAAGCCGAATCCCCTGTGATGGTACGCCGCCTTCAGCGTCTCGTAGAGGTGCGCCGGGATCCACTCCGCCGTCTGGGCGACGAACGAAACATTGGTAATCCCGAGAGCGGCCTGAAGCGGATTGAGCGCCTGCAAATAGGTCCCGAGCGGCTGCGTGTTGCTCGGGAACTTCACGGGCGTGGTCGGCGAAGTTTGTCCCTTCGTCAGCCCGTACATGCTGTTGTCCAGCAGCAGCGCGACCATGTCCGGGTTATAGCGGACCGTGTGGAGCCAGTGACTGGCACCGATCGAGCAGCAGTCGCCATCCCCCATCGTGACGAAGACATGCAGCTCCGGGCGCTCCAGCTTGATGCCCAGCGCCACTGGAAGCGCCCGCCCGTGCAGGCCGTGGAACCCGTAGGTCTTCATGTAGTGAGGGAAGCGGCTCGAGCAGCCGATCCCCGAGACCATGACCGTCTCCTCCGGCTTCAGCTGCTCCTCCTCTAGCAGCCGCTGAACCGCGGTCAGGATGCTGTGGTCGCCGCAGCCCGGGCACCAGCGCGCGATGGCGCCCTCGTAGTCATCCATCTCGAAGTGGCGTTCATCAACGACACCGCAGCTCAGCAGCGAGAATCCGTAGTGCGTCATACCCCCACTCCCATCGCGAGTCTCTCGCGGATCGCGTTCAGAATGCTACCGGGCCGTAGCGGCTGCCCCGGCACGCGCGACCAGCAATCCACGTCAATCAGCGTGTTCTCCCGCAGCAGCCGGCAGAGCTGCGCCCGGCGCCGGTTCTCATCTGTGATATAAGGATCGTTCGCGTCGTCGCTGTAGTTGATCTCGACCGTCATCACCTTCTCGAAGCGGCTGAAGATCTCCTTTAGGCGCGGCTGCAACGGCGCGAGGAATGTCAGATGACAGGACGAGACCGAGAGGCCCTCGGCCCGCGCCCGATCCACCGCCTCCTCGATCGCGCCCTTCGTGCTACCCCAGCCCACGACCAGCAGCTCGCCCGAGTCATCCCCGTGGATCTCCGGCGGCAAGAGCGTGTGCTGAAAGACGGCGATCTTGCGGCTCCGCATCTGGCAGCCCCGCTGATGGCTCTCCGGATCGTACGCGACCTTGCTCCACTCGTTGTGCGAGAGCCCCGTGGCCGTGTGCATTCCGCCGGGCTGGCCAGGAACACGCCGCGGCGACAGCCCGGTCTGCGGATCCCAATCGTAGGCAGGCTGGTCCTCCGGCACCGGGGCCAGGCTGATCGGCGCCTGCTGCCAGCGCGGATCGAGTTCCGGCCGCGGGAACGGCTGCACGCCCGTCGCCAGGTTCGCGTCAGTCAGCAGGATCACCACGGTCCGGAACGCTTCTGCGATCCGGCGGGCCGTGATCATGCTGTGGAAGCACTCCTCCATGGTCGCCGGCGCCATCACGACATGCGGCGAATCACCGTGCTGCCCGAAGCAGGCCGTCAACAGGTCGGACTGCTCCGCCTTCGTCGGCAGCCCCGTGCTCGGGCCGCCCCGCTGCACGTCCACCACGACGAGCGGCACCTCGAGCATCACCGCCAGACCGATGAACTCCTGTTTCAGCGACAGGCCGGGACCCGAGGTGACGGTGAACGCAACCTTCCCTGCGTAGGATGCGCCGATGGCGACACCCACCGCCGCGATCTCGTCCTCGGCCTGGTGCACCACGCCGCCGAACTTGTGGAACACCTCCCCCAGGTAGTGGGAGGCCGAAGTGGCCGGCGTGATCGGGTACATCGCGCACAGCTCCATCCCCGCCGCGATACCGCCCAAACCGATGGCCTCGTTACCGTTCATCACCACCATCGGCACGTCCGACGGCACCGTGCGCACCTCGATGCGGAAGTCGAGGTTCTTCTCCGCCCACGTGTAGCCCGCCTCCATCAGGTCCACGTTCCGCTGGCAGATGTCCTCGCCCTTCTTGCGGAACTGATACGCGATCTGCGCCTTGATCAGCTCCCGGTCCCGGTCGTAGATCCAGGTCAGCAGGCCCAAAGCGAACATGTTCTTGCCCCGGCGCGTGTCCTCCACGATCTTCAGGCACTCCTCCTCCATCGGGACTTCGATGATCCGATAACCCCGCTTCGAGAGCTCCTCCAGACCTTCCTTCCACTGCCGCTGGATGTCCTCATCCGCATGCGTCGCCCACATGTTCTCCAGCAGGACGATCCCATCGTCCGCCAGGGCACCCAGCTCGACCCGTCCCAGCAGCACCTGCTCGTTGAACGCGACCACCAGGTTCGTCGCGTCGCCCCAGTTGGTGATGTACTCCGCGCCGAAGCGGATGCGGTTGCCGCTGCCGCCCGCCGCGCTCCGCGCCGGCGGCTGGATCTCCGCCGGGATGATCTCCACCGTCCAGGCGCCGTTCCCCATCTTCGCGCAGACCGCACCAAAGATCTGACCGCACTTCTGGGCGCCCTCGCCGGAGTCAGAGACGATCTCGACGGTGTGCTCCGGCACCCGGATGACTTTCGGACCGTTACCCTTCCCGCCCTTGCGAGTGGCCTTCTTGCCTGACGTGCGCGCTTTCGTCGCCACTGTGACCTCGACTGGTTCTATCTCACCCATCAGCCCGTGACCCTGAGACCGACACCCTATCCCGCCCTACTTTGGCGTGTTCCGTGCCAGCAACTGATCACCGAGTCAACTACCGTAACCCCTTGCAGGACAAAAGGTTTGCCCCTGCAAACCACCGTAGGACCAACCCTCTGATACCCGTGCGGGGGCATTATGTCCCAGTACCGGACTTCCGCCCAAGCTCAAACAGGCCCACCACTTCTCAACGCGCCTCGATACAGCGTCGCAGCAACATCAACATCGCGGCCGCCTGGCAATGCAGCGGATACTGCCCATCCGACATCAACCAGCGCAAGCCAGTGGAGTGGATCACCGCGATCGTCATGTCGGCCAGCAGATCGGGCCTGGCCAGATGATCCTGCCCTGTGCACCCGCACTGGCGAAATAGCTGCGATAGCCGCCAGCGCAGCAGTTCTCGGGTGGCCTCCACCTCCCTGCAGCTGTCCGCGGAAATCTGTGTGGCCTGGCCGCTCAGGATCAGCAGTGGTGCACCTCCCGCGTCTTCCAAGAAGGACAGCACGCTCATCACCAGGCCCAGCAGCTGCTCCCAGGGCCCGCCGTTGCCTCGGAAATCCGCCACACGTTGTCGCAGCGTCTCCGCCTGATAGCGGACGGCCTCCGAGAGCATCTCCTCCTTGGAGGCGAAGTGCCGAAATAGCGTGGCCTCCGAGACGCCCACCCGTCGCGCCAGCGCCGCCGAGGTCCACGCGTGGAAGCCCTCCTCGGCAATGATCGCCAGCGTCGCCTCCAGGATCTGGGCCCGTCGCTCAGCCCGGGACTTGTGTCGCCGCCGCCGCTCCGGCGCAGGCACCACGGGGACCGCCAGCGGCCGCGTGCTACCCATAGCTGCTCCGATTGGGGCAATTTGTCCCACGTCGCCGTCCCAGGAAGGTCCTCCCCGCCCAGGCAGGCTGCCAGGTCCGAAGCCCCGTCGCCCTTGAAATCAAAGGATTACCGCCTTTCACCTGCATCGGCTCCCGTTCCGGGAGGGCTGGGAGTGAATACTCACTTGCGAGCAGATTTGCAAGAAGGCGGCCACTGGGTTGTCGCCGCCATCTTGCTCGAGCCCCTGCCACAGCCTATCGTGGCGCCGGACCAAGCTGATGATTCGACTCCGCGTCGCCCTCTGGCTCATCGTTCTCGCTCTCGCGGCCATCCGCTTCTGGCTCAACCCGCCCATCGACCTGCTGGCGGGCTGGATCCTGGCCACCTGGGACCTGGGTCGTGATCGCGGGGATCTTCATCGGCCTGCAGCCGCGAGAGGACGGCTCGGGTTGCCTCCCGCTCGTGCTCCGTCTCACCTTCTTCCTCTATGAGACCTCGGCGATCGTCCTGCTCATGCAGCGGCTGGGCGGGACCGGCTGGCTGACCGTCCTGGTGCTGCTCTACCCCACGCTGGAACTGAACCGACTGTACCGGGGCAAGACCGGAAGGGCGGGATCTGTCCTGGCAACCCTGACGTGCACGGCGATGGTCGGCATGGAGGCTCTCGGCTGGGTTCCGCACGACCCCTTCTACACAGTAGGCGATCCGCTCTACCGTGAACCCCTCTACGTGCTCGCCGTTTTCGTTGCCGCCGCCGGTGCTCTCGTGCTCCTGCCGGCCTGGACCGGTGGCAGGGACTCGTCTTCGCAGGGACCTCAGTCTGCCGCGCGCTCGTAGACTGAAACGTGAGACCTGCTGGCCGCCGTGAACGGCTCGCGCCGCCAGCTACCCCAGCGCTCCCGCAAGCTTAGGCCCGCCAGGCGTGCCATCAGGTCCAGCTCCGACGGCCAGGCGTAGCGGGTCACAAGCGGGTAGAACTTGACCCCCTGCGCGGACAGGAGCACGTGCCGGGTCACCACGCGCTGGTGAACCGGGTCATGGCGCGAGGCCTCCAGCCGCACCCCGTCAGGCTCGAAGCTTTCCAGCCCGATACGCTGACCGCGATCGAAGCGGCTGAGGTCGGGAACGAAAGCGTCCATGACGAGGGTACCGCCGTCCGCGAGCTTACCGGCCACGTTTCGGAAGCAGCGCAGCTGGTCCTCCTGGCTGGTAAGCGCGAAGATCGTGTTGAAGACGATGAAGATGAGCGAGAACTCGCCTTCCACATCCACGTCGGCGAAGTCGCCAATGGTCACCGGTATGCGCTCGCCGCCCGGCTTGGCACGGAGTTTTGCCACCATCGTCGGTGAGGCATCGATGCCGTGCACCTCGATTCCCCGCTCCTGCAGCGGCAGGGCGATCCTGCCCGTACCGATCCCCAGCTCGAGGACGGGCCCCGGCCCGGCGAGCTCCGCCAGGCGTTTCACCACCGCGTCCTTCTCAAGCCCGACGTACCAGTCGTCATAGACCTCCGCGATGTGCTCACCGTAGGTGGACGCATCGTACTGTCCCACCACTCGCCTCCTTTCTCTCACGTGCATCGGATCGAACGTCGCCACCCTGACCTGGCCCGCCCTGACATCTCTGTTTAAAGTACCCTGGGAGGTGGAACCTTGGCGACGACACTGGCCGACATACTCGACAGCCGCACACAGCCCGGCAAGTTGTACACGCGCCGCGCAGATGGATCCGTGCGCTGCTACGCCTGTGGCCTGCGCTGCTTGATCCGCCCCGGCCGCCGGGGCGTCTGCCGGGTGCGCTTCAACAACGGCGGTACGCTGAAGGTGCCGTGGGATTACGTGGTCGCCCTTCAGTGCGATCCGGCGGAAAAGAAGCCGCTCTTCCACGTCTTCCCCGGCTCGGCCGCAGTCACTTTCGGCATGCTAGGCTGCGACCTGCACTGCGACTATTGCCAGAACTGGCTCAGCTCGCAGGCGCTTCGGGACGAGCAGGCGGGTATCAGCCCCGTGGACCTGACGGCCGACGGGATCGTGAAGCTCGCGCAGCGGCACGCCGCCCGGCTGGTGGTCTCCTCCTACAACGAGCCGCTCATCACCGCCGAGTGGGCCGTCGATGTCTTCAAGCTGGCGAAAGCGGAGGGCTTCTATACGGCGTTCGTCTCCAACGGCAACGCGACCCCCGAGGTCGTGGAGTACCTGGAGCCGTGGCTCGACGTGTTCAAGATCGATCTCAAGACGATGAGCGACCGCAACTACCGCAAGCTCGGCGGCGTGCTCGCTCATGTTCTTGACACCATCCGTCTGGTCTACGAGCGCGGCTTCTGGGTGGAGATCGTGACGCTCGTCGTTCCCGGGTTCAACGATTCGGAAGACGAGCTCCGCGAGACCGCTAGCTTCATCGCCTCGGTCTCGCCCGACATGCCCTGGCACGTCACCGCCTTCCACCGGGACTACAAGATGCGGGAGGTGGCCAACACGACGCCTCACGATCTGAAGCGCGCCGCCGAGATCGGACGGGAGGCCGGCCTCAACTTCGTCTACGCCGGCAACCTGCCGGGGATGGTGGATGGCCTGGAGAATACCTACTGCCCGGGCTGCAACCGGCTGCTGATCGAGCGGATTGGCTACTTCATCCGCAGGGACGATCTGAGCGGGAATGGTGGGGTCTGTCCAGGCTGCGGCCGGGCCGTGCCCGGCATCTGGACCAGCCCGACCGATAAGGCTAGACCCTTATCACCTTTCCGTAGTTCTTGTGGTTGAGATCGAGGCCGGTCCAGCGCTCGATGGCCGATAGGATCCGATACTTCGGGCGCTCGTCCTTGTGCAACTCGCGCCGCCGCAACCCCGGCGGATCCACCAATCTCAGCTTGTCACGCCAATCCATCGCCGCGATCCGCTCACGCATCACCGCCGGGTGCGTGCCCCGATAGACCGGCAGCCGGCCCAGCGGGCCGTAGTCCATCTCCGTGACCCCCTCGAACAGCGTCTCCACGGCCTCCCTGCCTTTGCGGTGAGCCAGGAACTCCTTGTTCTTGGCCTGCATGAACTGGGGAGGCCGCACCCAACCGCAGTGAAAGATCCGCGCGCCCGAGTGGGCCACAGCGAGCTTACGCTCGTCGGGATAGCGGAAGGACTGGGCATCCCGCACCGATCTGATGCCCAGGCCGTTCCGGATGATGCGGAGAAGTGGAGGTAGTCAAGCAACAAGCCTTCCACCCGGCGATCGTCGAGCAGGTGCTCGCAGCGTGCCTGGATCACCGGGAGATCGTCCTCGTGCACGACCTCGTCGGCCTGCACGTAGAAGCACCAGTCGCCGCCGCAGTGATCGAGCGCCACATTGGTCAGCTGACTGTAGGCCCGCGCCCCCAGCTTCTCATCCCAGCTGGCCTCGACGATGCGGACGCGCGGGTCGCCGATCGACTCCACCCGCTCGCGCGTGGTGTCGTCGGGATCGCCCTCAGCGAGGGCAAGCACGAACTCATCCACGATCGGCAGGATGGAGAGGATCGCCTCTCTGATCGGGTAGTAATACTTGACCGCGTTCCTGGCGAAAGAAAAACCTGAGATGCGCATCGCTTTCACCTTGGACGCGGCTCTTGCCCGCGATCTCTGCACTCTCGACCCACGATTGCGCCCGTGACCGGCTGCTCCCGCAGAACGGCGACCGCCAGGGCCGCCTGATCGACTCCCTGTTCCACGCGCACCGATTCTATTGCCGCAGGCGCCCGCGTGCCACCCTGGCTGCGGCGTGTTTCTTGCCACCTCCACCGGCGGACCGTCAGGTCCAGCCGCGAAGAGAACGCTACCGAGCCGTCCAGGCGGCGACACGTGTACGAGAGCTATCACCACTAGTCGTCGACCGTCGGACACTGTAGTCTAATCGCGACCAGAGACGGCTTGTCCCGTTTTGTTACATACTGCCCGTGAGGAGGCGCATATGGCAGGCATAGTCGGCTACGGCGCTTTCGTCCCCCGCAAGCGAATCAAGACGGAGGAGATCGCCCGCCAATGGGGCAAGGACCCGGAGACGATTCGCAGGGGGCTGCTGCTGGAGGAGAAATCGGTCCCCGGTATCGACGAGGACACCATCACCATCTCCGTGGAGGCCGCCCGCGCGGCCCTCGACCGCGCAGGCATCGGCGCGCTGTACGTCGGCTCGGAGTCCCACCCCTACGCCGTTAAGCCGAGCGGCACCGTGGTGGCGGAGGCCCTGGGAATCGGCCCGGACGTCCATATCGCCGACTTCGAGTTCGCCTGTAAGGCCGGCACCGAGGCGATGTTCGTCGCCCTGGGCCTCGTCGAGTCCGGCCGCGTCGAGTACGCCCTCGCCATCGGCGCCGATACGTCACAGGGCGCACCGAACGATGCGCTCGAGTTCGCCGCCTCCGCAGGAGGCTCCGCCTTCATCTTTGGAAAGCGCGACAGCGTAGCCGACGTGATCGAGACCTACAACTACACGACCGACACCCCCGACTTCTGGCGGCGTGAAGGCGAGTTCTACCCGCGGCATGGCGGCCGCTTCACCGGCGAGCCGGCTTACTTCAAGCATGTGCTGGGCGCGAGCCGTGGGATTCTGGAGAAGTCGGGTCTCAAGCCGTCGGACTTCCGCTTCGTCGTTTTCCATATGCCGAACGGGAAGTTCCCGATGTCGGCGGGCAAGGCTCTCGGCTTCAAGAAGGAGCAGATCGAGACCGGCTGGATCGTTCCCACTATGGGCAACACCTACTCGGGCTCCTCGCCGACGGGGCTGGCCGCGATCCTGGATGTGGCGGATCCGGGTGACCTGATCCTCATCACCTCGTTCGGCTCCGGCGCCGGCAGCGATTCGTTCGTGCTCAAGGCGACGAAGCGCCTGCCGAAGGTCCGGGATCTGGCTCCTACGGTCCGCTCGATGCTGGACGGGCCGCGGCAGTACGTGACCTATGGAGAATACGCGAAGCTGCGCGAGAAGATCATCGTCAACAAATGAGGGACGCCTGGGAGAAGGGCTGACCGAGAGGAGGAAAAGCATGCGCGAGGTGGCGATCGTTGGAGCCGGGATGACCCGGTTCGGCGAGCTCTGGGAGTCGAGCCTGCGCGACATGTTCGTGGAGGCGGCGAACGGAGCGCTGAACGACGCCGGCGCGGACCACGTGGACTCCATCTACGTGGGCAACATGTCGGGCGGCCAGTTCGTGGGCCAGGAGCATCTGGGCGCGCTCATGGCCGATTACCTTGGCATGGCCGGCGTGCCCGCCGTGCATGTCGAATCGGCGTGCGCTTCGGGCGGCGTCACCCTGCGAATGGCCTTCATGGACGTGGCGAGCGGCATGAGCGACCTGGTCCTGGCGGCGGGCATCGAGAAGATGACCGACGGTGCCGACGTGACGAACGTGCTGGCCACCGCAGCAGACCAGGAGCTCGAGGTGTACTACGGCGTCACCTTCCCCGGGCTCTACGCCATGATCGCCCGGGCCCACATGCACAAGCACGGGACGACCGAAGAAGACATGGCCTGGGTGTCGGTCAAGAACCACCGTCACGGCGCCAGGAATGAGAAGGCCCAGTATCGGCGCGAGGTGACTTTGGAGGAGGTCATGTCCTCGTCCGTGGTCGCGGAGCCGCTCCGGCTCCTCCACTGTTCACCGGTGAGCGACGGGGCGGCAGCGGTCCTTCTTTGCCCGCTGGATCAGGCGAAAAAGTACACGGACCGGCCGGTGAAGATCATCGGAAGCGGGCTCGCCAGCGGATCCATGGCCCTCGCCCACCGCCAGGATCCGGCCTTCCTGGACGCCGTACAGAAGTCGGCGGAGCGGGCGTACAAGATGGCCGGCTTGGGTCCCCAGGACATCCAGCTGGCCGAGGTCCACGACTGCTTCTCCATCGCCGAGATCTGCTGTATCGAGGCGCTCGGCTTCGTCGAGAAGGGCAAGGGCGGCCCCGCGGCACGTGAAGGCCTCACTGCCCTCGGCGGCCGTATCCCGGTGAACACCAGCGGCGGCCTGAAGTCGAAGGGTCACCCGGTAGGCGCCACCGGGATCGCCCAGGCCATCGAGATCTTCCATCAGCTGCGCGGCGAAGCGGGTGATCGTCAGGTCGAGAACGCCCGCATCGGCCTAACCCAGAACATGGGTGGATCGGGCGCCAGCTCCGTGATCCACATCTTCCAGGGGGTGTGATCGTGCCGAGTCCCAGGTACTGGAGAGAGATTCCCAGCCGCTACCGCCTGGAGGCGGGCCGCTGCAAGGGCTGTGGTAAGGTCGTGTTCCCGGCCCGACGTATCTGTCCCTCATGCCGGGGAGAGGATTGGGAGAATCTGAGGCTGTCGCGGAAAGGGAGAGTGATCACATCCACCGTGATCCACGTGCCGCCCGACGAGTTCTTGATGGAGGCGCCCTACGCCATGGCCGTGGTGGAGACGCCTGAAGGAGCCCGGCTGATGACGCAGGTCGTGGACTGCGATCCCTCCTCGGTGTTGCCGGGGATGGAGGTGAACCTCGAGTTCCGCCTCATTCGCAAGGAGGGCCACGGCGGCATACTCTGCTACGGCCACAAGGCGGTGCCGACCGCCTAGCACGTCGGTCCGAACCCGGGAGTCGTCCGATGCGTAGAGTAGGAACTGGTCCGGCAGACGGTCAACTGCCTGCTCCGGGAGCTGGAGCGGGAGGAGGAAGGCTGCGGCCCCGACCACATCCTCAGCGTGTCGTGAGCGTGCCCTCTCGTTGAGGCAATTCCGGCTTCCCTGAAATCACGTACGCAGGAGCAGAACGGGGCGCGGTCCGGGACTGCGCCCCGTTCTGTTTTTCCGCACTAGCGAAGCCCCAGGATGAAGAACTCGCGACCGCCCACATGACTACGAGAGTCGCCCCCGGGCGAATAGAACGAGACGCCAGACCACACGCCGAACTCGTTCATACCGGCTTCGGGACCGCACGAGTAACGATTCCGCGACCCCCACCGTTCGACGTACGTGACTACGGGTTGAAGTGCATGAACCGGGTCACTGATGAACGTCCGTGCTCGAGGTCACCGACTCCTTGTCCTCATCACCCGGTGCTTTCTCCCACTGATAGTCACGCCCCACCACCCAGCGCTCGAACCAGTCCAGCTCGACGTTGGCCTTGAACAGCCGGTGCCGCAGCTCGCGCCAACCGTGTCTTGCCCGCGGCGCGACGTAGAGGTGCGTGGGCACGCCGTTGCTTCGCAGGGCCCGGTACAGCTCCACAGACTGCGGCATCGGGACACGTGGGTCATTCTCCCCGACCAGCACGATCGTCGGGGTGGTGACCTTCGCGATATCGCTCAACGGCGAATGCTCCCAGTACACGTCGATCGGCGCGTCCTCCTGCCACGGCGTGCCCCCGAACCACGGAGTCCGGTAGATCCGCACGTCGCTCTGCCCGTACATGGAGATCCAGTTGACGGCACCCGCGCCCGACGACGCCGCTTTGAACCGGTCCGTGAACGTGATGATCTTGTTGGTCATGTGGCCGCCGGCGCTCCAGCCCATCTTCGCCATGCGCTCGCCGTCCACGAGACCTTGCTCGATCAGGTAGTCCACCCCTGTCATCACATCGAGGTGTGCGTTCTGGTAGTAGTGGCCCACCATGTCGCGCAGGAAATCGTCGCCATAGCCGGTGCTGCCCCGGTAGTTCGGCTGGAACGCGAAGTAACCGAGCGCGGCTAGCTTCTGCACATAGTCGCCCGATGAGCCGAACCCGAACTTGTCGGACGAGGCCGGACCGCCGTGGGTCTGGACGACCAGCGGGTACCGCTGCCCTTCCTGGTAGTCCAGCGGGTAGAAGAGCAGCCCCTCGACGGTCACGCCGTCCGCAGCCTTCCACTGGATCGCCTCCTGACGCGGCAGCTCGTACTCATCGGCCAGGTGGTCGAACACGCGGGTGATCCTCACAGGTCGCGCACGGCGCCGCTCATCCAAGCGCCAGACGTCACCGGGATTCGTCCGCTCCGAGATCGAGAAGATGTGCCGCTTGAGACCCGGGTAGTAGCGCCAGTCCGACAACGCGTGATCGCCCTCGGTGAGCTGCTGGTACGCGCCGCTCGACACTTCCAGCCGGAAGAGATCGCGCCGCACGCCGGTGTTCGCCAGGAAGTAGATGTATCGCCCGTCCGCGGACCAGGCGGCCTCATTGATCTCGTACGCGAAACCGGGGATGAGCTCCCGCGGATCGCCGCCTGCCGTCGGCACGATGAACAGGTTGTCATTGTAGTAGAAGTCGAACTCGGCGTTCGCCGACGTGACAAACAGCACCCAGGCCTCGTCCGGCGACAGCTCTTCCCCGAACTCCGGGACGGAGTTGTGGGTCAGCTGCCGGCTCTCCCTGGTGCCAAGGTCCATCACCCAGAGCTCGCTCTCGCCCGAGTCATCGAACAGGGGCGACGGTCCCCGGCGATAGACGACCATGTCACCGTCCCGTGACAGCTCGTACGAGAGGATCGAGTAGTCCCCCTCGGTCACTCTTCCTTCTTCGCCCGACTCGACGGAGACGCGCCAGAGGTGTGTGTGACGGTAGTCCTCGTCGAAGGCGTAGACGTCGTTACTCTTCTCCTCGCGTGCCTTCTGCTCCTCGGACTTCTCGTCAGTCGCGCGGAAGTAGATCCAGGCACCGTCCGGCGACCACGAGATCCCGGACACTTCCGTCGCATGATCCGTCAGACGATAGGCCTCACCGCCGGCGACCTTCAGCAGGTAGATCTGGTTCTCCTCATCCTCGCCCCGCTCCGTCAGGAAGGCGATAAGCTTGCCGTCCGGCGACCAGCGGGGGCTCGTCTCGCTGCCCTCGCCGTAGGTGAGCTGAAGCGTGTTGCGACCGTCCGCGTCCACCCGCCAGATATGGCTGACTGTTCGGTTCTTCTCCCAATCCGCCTCGCTGAGGACATAGAGCAGTTGCGAGCCGTCCGGTGAGAGGTGTGGATCGTTGAGTGATGGAACGTTGATCAGGTCGACGATCGTCATGGGGCGCCGCTCCTGCGCGGCCGCGCTCGATACGGCCAGCCCCACGAGGACGACGGCCAGCCCCGGTGCGAAAGCGATTCGTGACACCCTCGCCCGCACCACGGCCCTGCGGGAAAGCTCTGCTGGTCTCATTGAGGGCTCCCGGTCTAGAAGGCTTGGTGTTCGGTTCGCGTAATGATCTCGTCCTGTAGCGCCTGGCCGAGATCACAGAAGTAGTCGCTGTAGCCCGCCACGCGCACGATGAGGTCGCGGTGCTTGTCTGGGTCTCTCTGCGCCGCCCGGAGGGTTTCAGCGTCCACCACGTTGAACTGCACGTGGTGGCCGTCGAGCTTGAAATAGGACCGCACCAGGTGGACGAACTTCTCGAGCCCTTGCTCCCCATCCAGCAGACTGGGCGTCAACTTCTGGTTGAGCAGCGTGCCGCCGGTGCGCGCGTGATCCATCTTCGCCACGGACCTCATAACCGCGGTGGGCCCGTGCCGGTCGGCGCCCTGGACCGGTGAGACACCCTCGGAGAGCGGCTCGCCCGCCCTGCGACCGTCCGGCGTCGCCTGCACCACCGACCCGAAGTAGATGTGACAGGTCGTGGGCAGCAGGTTGATGTGGTAGCGCCCGCCCCTGGTGTTCGGGCGGCCGTCGATCGTCTCGAAGTATGCCTCGAACAGCTCCTTCATCACGGAGTCGGCATAGTCGTCATCGTTCCCGTACTTCGGGGTCCGGTTGAGCAGCAGCTGCCGCAGCCTCTCGTGCCCCTCGAAGTCGGCGCGCAGCGCTTCGAGCAGCTCCACCATACTGATGGTCTTCTGATCGAAGACGTGATACTTGATGGCGGTCGCCACATCCGTGATGGTGCCGAGGCCAACGCCCTGGATGTACGAGGTGTTGTACCTGGCGCCGCCGTCATGGTAGTCCATGCCCTTGTTGATGCAGTCGTCGATCAGCAGCGACAGGAACGGCGTCGGCATGTGGCTCGCCCACAGCCGCTCGACGACGTTGTTGCCACGGACTTTGATATCGATGAAGTGGCGTAGCTGCCTCCGGTAGGCGCCCCGTAGCTCGTCGAAGCTCCTGAAGGTCGTGGGGTCCCCTGTCTCAAGGCCGATTTTCTTGCCTGTCCGCGGATCGACGCCATTGTTGAGCGTGATCTCGAGGACCTTCGGCATGTTGAAGTAACCGGTGAGGTTGTAATTCTCTTTGCCGAAGGCGCCCACCTCCACACAGCCGCTGGAGCCACCTGCCCGGGCATCCTCGACGGACTTCCCCTGGCGAACCAGCTCCTGGACGATCAGATCGGCGTTGAAGATCGACGGCTGCCCGAAGCCCGTGCGTATGATCCGCGCCGCCCGCTTGAGGAAGCGGTCGGGGTTCTTCTTGCTGAGCTGGAGCGACGAGCTGGGCTGGACGAGTCGCATCTCCTCGATCACGTCGAGGATCAGGTAGGTCAGCTCGTTCACCGCGTCCGACCCGTCGGGCTTCAGGCCACCCAGGTTGATCTGAGCGAAGTCGGTGTACGTGCTGCTCTCCTCGGCGGTGACAAGGACCTTCGGCGGCGCGGGCTGGTTGTTGAACTTGATCCAGAAGCACTGGAGGAGCTCCCGGGCCCACTCCTCGCTGAGCGTCCCCTCATCCAGGCCCTTGCGATAGAACAGGTAGAGATGCTGATCCAGATGCCCAGGGTTGAACGAGTCCCAGGTGTTGAACTCGGTGATCACACCCAGGTGCACGAACCAGTAGCACTGCAGCGCCTCCCAGAAATCGCGCGGCGCCTGCGCCGGCACCTGCGTGCAGATCTCCGCGATACGCTCCAGCTCTCCCTTCCGCTTGGCATCGGTCTCCTGCGCCGCCAGCTCCCGCGCTCTCTCCGCGTGCCGCTCCGCATAGCGGATGAGCGCCTCGGCGCAGATGTCCATCGCCACGAGCTCCTGCTGCTTGCCGTAGGCCTCGCGATCGTTCAGCCAGTCCAGGCTCGCCAGGCTCCTACGGATGTCTTCCCTGAAGTCGAGGAAACCCTTGCGGTAGATCTTGTCGTCGAGGACGGTGTGACCGGGGGCTCGCTGCTCCATGAACTCGGTGAAGATTCCGGCCTCGTAGGCGTCCTTCCACTCCGGGGATGAGACAGTCGCGATACAGGGCACGGGTCTCGTCATCGACGGCGAACGAGACCTTCTGGCGCGAGTCGAGGACGTCGAGGTCCTTGAGGCTGTGGCAGCAAACCTCTGGATACGTCGGCGTAGCCTTGGGCGCCGGGCCGCGCTCTCCCACGATAAGCTCGCCGTCCAGGATGCAGATCGCCTTGTTCTCCATCAGGTGGCGGAAGGCGAGGGCGCGGCGCACCGGGGCCGAGACGGCTCCGATGTCCTGCGCGTAGAACTCGGTGATCAGCGTTGCGCGCTCAGCGGATACGTAGGGCTTCGCATCCAGGCTACCCTGCCGCAGTCGTGCCACTCTGTCGCTCAGGCTCATGTCTCTTCGCCCCTCACGGTCACGTGAAGACCATAGCCCCTCAGTTGCCGCACGACCTCGCCCATGCCCTCCCTCGAGGGGGGCTGCAACTCCGGCATCCGGTAACCCCTATCCAGTCGCGCGTACTTGTCCACGCCCATCCGGTGATAGGGCAGTACGTCCACCGGAAAGAGTATCGCCAGCGAGGCCAAGAACTCGCCGGTGGCCCGAACGTTCTCCGCGTCATCGTTGATCCCCGGAAGCAGGGGGAACCGCACCACGACCGAGGCGTTCTGTCTGGCCAGCCAGCGCAGGTTGTCGTGGATCGGCCCAACACGCACACCGCTGAACTCCCGGTGCCGCTCTTCGCTCATCAGCTTCAGATCGTAGAGGAAGAGATCGACGTATCGGGCGATACGCCGGAACACGCCGGGCGCGGCGTGGCCGCTGGTGTCCAGGGCGGTTCGGATCCCGCGCTCCTTACAGGCCCGCAGGAGCGCCAGCAGGAAAGTGGGTTGCGCCAGAGGCTCGCCGCCGGAGAACGTGACGCCGCCGCCCGACTGATCGTAGTAGACACCATCTTGCTCGATCTCCGCCATCACCTCTCCCACGCCCACTTCCCTGCCGGCCAGCTCGAGCGCACCGGGCAGGCACACGTCCACGCAGGCGCCGCACAGGTCGCAGCGGTGCCTGTCGACGAGCACGGCGTTTGCGTTGAGCGAGATAGCGTCGCGCGGACAGGCCTCGACACAATCGCCGCAGCGGTTGCAGCGACCGAGGCGGAGCATCAGCTCCACTTCCGAACTCTGGCCCTCAGGGTTATGGCACAACCAACAGCCGAGCGGACACCCCTTGAGAAAGACCGTGGTGCGAACGCCCGGTCCATCGTGGATGGCGAACTTCTTGATGTCGAAGATGGTCCCGGTGCTCAAAGCGCCACCGCCCTGCCCTTCCCAATGCTTTGGCCGTCGCGAGGCCAGTTACATCGCGGGGTACAGCTGGGGCTACTCATACTTACGACCGGCGACCCGGATTCTCAAGCACCGACCACGGGTCACGACAGCGCGCGAACCAGGGTTCACCCGCTCCGTCGAGGCAAGCTGAGCGTCCAGGAGCCGCGGACTCACAACGGCTCGAACCGCCAGCTCGGCACCCCGCGGCCCGGCGTCCAGGGCGCGCCCGCTGTCTCCAGAGCCGCGCCGAGCTCCTTCATCTCCACTTCAACAAGGGCCCGCAACGCCTCGAGCACCCCCTCGAATGAGCGACCGGCGATCTCGTAGCTCCGCCGATGCGTGTTTGTGGGCGCCGAGCTGCTCCAGAAGCCGCCGACGACACGATCGACCCGGTCGCTGATCGAGGGCGGTGCGTACTCCTGCCGGCCCGTCACCGTCTCATCTCCGACAAGCTGCACCTGGATGTCGGCGAGACGCCCCTTCAGCTCCACGATCCGCTGGAAGAGGGTGGGATCGGCGGCCGGCGCATCCATCAGCGCCTGCCTGATGTACTCGAGCTGCTCGGCCGTCTCCCGAACGACCTGGTTCGCGCCCAGCACGGCTCGCTGCAGTCGGCCGGCCTTCTGCTGGAAGACCAGCAGCGCCTCCTTGTCAGCCGCAGCCAGCGTCGCCAGCCCGAGCGGCTTCGTCTCGAAGCGCTGCGGCTCACCCATGGGCGTGAGCACGCCGTCCACTAGCCAGGCGAGAGTCACCGTGTAGGTGCCCGGGACCGCCATGGGTCCCGACCGCTCCCCGTCAAGGCGCGCCGGAGTGAAAGCCGGGTAGCGGAGGTCCCAGGCGACCCGATGGAACCCCGCGCGGCTCGGGCCTGTGATCCGGCGCACCACGTTCCCACCCTCGTCGGTCACCGTGAGGATGATGGCAGGCTCGTCCTCCCGATCCTCGGCCCGCAGCTCCTCCCAGCTCGGGTAGTAGACGGGCTTCCCTTCCCCGCGCAGCCGACGCTCGCGTTCCTGCCGCCGCTCGCGCCGGCTCTGCAGCTCGTCGCGCAGGTAGTAGGTGAAGACAGCCCCGAACGGTGGGTTGGGCGCCGTGTACAGGGCGTGCCCCTGCACGCCTTTGCTGCGCCAGCCCATGGGCTGTGCCTGGATGTACATCCAGGCGTCCTGCACCGGGAACAGGTGCGCCTCCCGCGCGAGCAGCTCCACGCTGACGTCGCGCAGCGGCGTGTAGTCGTCGAGGATGAAGAAGCCGCGACCGAAGGAGGCGGCCACCAGATCATTCTCCCGGCGCTGGATCTCCAGGTCGCGGATCGCGATGGTCGGCACCTCACCGCTGAGCTCGATCCAGTGCTGGCCGCCGTCGAGCGTGAAGAAGAGGCCGAACTCCGTACCGGCGAACAGCAGGTTCGGGTTCACGTGGTCCTCGACGATCGACCAGACGATGTGGCGGTCGGGAATGTCACCGGTCAGCGAGCGCCAGCTCCGGCCACGATCTGCGCTTCTCAGGATGTAGGGCGTGAAGTCGCCGCCGTTCTTGTGGTTGTTGAAGACGGCATACACGGTGTTGGCGTCATGACGCGAGGCCAGGACATCGGCCACGTAAGTCATCTCGGGCACGCCCGGGAACCGCTCGATCTGCCGCCAGCTGGCGCCACCATCCTCGCTGACCTGGATCAGGCCATCATCGGTGCCCACGTAGATGAGCCCTTCCTCCAACGGTGATTCGTCCAGCGCGACGATCGTCCCGAACGGCGAAGTGAACACGTTCTTCCACACCGCGTCCACGCTCCACACCGTCCCCATCACCTCCATCCGGTTGCGATCGAGCTGGCGGCTGAGGTCGCTGCCTACCGGCACCCACGTGTCGCCACGGTCGTCGCTACGGAACAGCCGGTTCGCCGCGAAGTAGAGTCGGGTGCCCGAATGCGGGCTGATGATGAGCGGCGAGTCCCAGTGCCACCTCAGCGCCGGCTCGCCCGGCTCCGGCTGCGGCTGGATGTCGATCCGCTCGCCGCTCACGAGACCGGCGTACTGGTACTGCGAGTAGAGGATATCGGGGTTCTCCGGATCGACCCGCGTCTGGAAGCCGTCGCCGCCCAGCGTGATGAACCAGTCGCTGTTACGGATCCCGTGCACGGTGGTGGTCCGCGACGGGCCGCCCAGCGTCGAGTTGTCCTGGGTGCCGCCGTAAAGGTTGTAGAACGGTAAGTCGTCGTCGAGCCCTACCCGGTAGAACTGGGTCACCGACAGGTTCGCGACGAACCTCCAGGTCTCCCCGCGGTCCCACGACTCGTAGATGCCGCCGTCGCTCCCCACCATCAGGTACTCCGGGTCGTCCGGGTCGAAGACGAACGCATGGTT
>JBDHKG010000177.1:0-4036 GCA_039586495.1 Gemmatimonadota bacterium
GGTGAGGGTGCTGTCGCCGAGCTTCTCGATGCCCCGGTGATTGTAGAAGCCTCGGAAGTCGCAGCCGACGATCGTTTCCCCTTCAACGAAAAGACGCCAGTAGGCAGGCTCCTCGAGCACCGGGAAGAACGGGCCCATAGCCAGCACGTTCGTCCCGGAGGGCGCGTCTGCCAGCCGCGGACGGACTCCCGCCGCGGGTGGCGGCCGATAGTTGTACGGCACCTCGCGGCGCAACGGGTGGAGGCCTTCCGGCCAGTCGTCGGTGAGAACGAGACGACGCGGATCCGGATGCCCCTCAGGGCTGACCCCGATAACGTCGCGGAACTCGCGTTCCGCCCAGTTCGCGCCGGGGATGATCGGGGTGATCGAGTCGATGCGGGCGTCGTCCGGAGCAACTGCGCAGTCGAGCACGACGAAGAAGTGCTCGCGGTCGACGGAAAAGAGGTGCTCGATGCCGACGCCGGTCGGTCCCAACGGAGATCAGGAAACGCGCCTCCAGCTCGTCGACGAGCACGGCAACGGCGGTCCGCACCGCTCCACGGTCGAGGACCAGCCGGAGCGTGTCGGCCGCGTCTTGCCTGATATCGCAGACGGCTAGGCCAAGCCGCTCCCGCAGCAGCCCGCTCACCCGTTGCGCCGAAGCGTTGTCAGCCATCTGCGTCCACCTCCTAGCGCACGAGAGTCAGGATGATCCCGACCACCGCTACGGCCCCGACAACGATCCACAGCAGGTAGACCTGCGGGATGCCCACGTGCGTCCTGCTCACTCCCTTCGCGCCGCGATCGATGAGACGTACAGCAGGGAGATACAGCCAGTTGTCGACCTCGAACGCGCGCCGTAACCATGCCGGCATCGAGGGCGGGACCAGTCTGAGGCGCGGGTAGATGCCCTCGAAGGCCCGCTTGAACGGGAGATACAGGGTGCTGGCTGGCACGCGCACGGCCTCGCTGTCGTGCTCCTCGCCGCAGTACCAGGCCGGCACGCTGCGTACCTCGGCACCACCCGCACGAGCGAGCAGCCGAGCGAGCACGCCCAGGATGAGGATGCCACCGACCAGCGCGAGCGGTGCCCAGAAGGCCATGGGCTGCCCGCTGACGCGCAGCGCCAGGCCGGCTAGCCCGCCGAACAGCGCCGCCGCGTCGGGCACGGCGACCGGCGTGATCGCTGCCACCGCATCGCGCAGCGGGGCCAGGAGGGCAAAGGGAACGACGCCCAGCACGACGCACAGCACCGCCAGCACCACCTGGGGTACGGCCATACTGGCGGGGACCTCGCGCGCCTTCCCGCTTGCCGCCGGCGTTCCCAGGAACACGCTACCCAGCACCTGCACGTAGATCGCCAGGGTAACGAGCGAGACGAACAGAGCCACCAGGCCAAGCACCAGGTAGAGCGGAAAACGCAACCCGGCGAGCAGGCAGGAGCAGATGATCAGCCACTTGCTGGCGAAGCCGTTCAGCGGCGGAACACCTGCGATAGCGAGGGCAGCGACGGTGGAGGACCCGGCCGTCACCCGCATGCTCGCGCCGATGCCACCGAGCCGGTCAAGGTCGCGCTCACCCGTGCGGTAGAGGACCGCGCCAGCGCCAAGGAACAGGCACGACTTGAAGCACGCGTGGTTGGCAACATGGAAAAGCGCACCCACGAAGCCGAGCGCTGCGAGCGAGGGGCTAGACGGCAGCATGGCGACGCCGACCCCGAGGCCCAGAACCACGTAGCCGATCTGCTCGATGGTGGAGAAAGCGAGCAGCCGCTTGCTGTCGTGTTGCCGCAGGGCGGTGAGCGAACCGACAAACAGCGAGCCGGTGCCGGCGAGGGCAAGCACCACGCCCCAAGTCGCGGCCCCGTGCTCGACTGGCAGGAACGAGACGAATACTCGTACCATACCGTAGATCCCGATCTTCACAAGGACACCGGAGAGAGTCGCACTCACACCGGATGGTGCCACCGGGTGTGCATCCGGTAGCCAGTCTCCCATCGGCAGCACGCCGGCCTTCGTCGCGAAAGCGAGGAAGAAGAGCAACAGCACCAGGTGCCCGAGCAGCGGTTGGGCGGCGAGCAGGCCGGCGAGGGCATCGCGCAGGTCGGCGAAGTGGAACGACCCTGATCCGCGCCAGAGGATGAGCACTGCCGCTAGCATGCATAGCGTCGCTGCGTGAGTGATGATGAAGTACTTGAGCCCGGCTCGCTGGCTGATCGGGCTCTCGCGCTCGAACACCACTAGGAAGAAGCCGCTCAGGGTCATGAGTTCCCAGGCGACCAGGAAGAACAAGAAGTCGCTCACGATCAATACGCCGGCGATGGCGCCGAAGAAGACCAGCAGAACCGGGTAGAACTTCGCCACGCCATCCTGCCGGTAGTGGGTCATGTAGTCCACCGAGTAGAGGGTGGCGAGGAATGCGATCGTTGCGACGACTGCGAGGAAGAAGGCAGACAGCCGGTCCACGACCAGCGTGAGCCCGGCGCCCAGCCACGGCAGCGATGCGAGCGTGACCTCCGGCTGCGGTCCAGCCACGAAGGTGCGCGCCACCACGAACCACGACAGCACGCTGAAGCCCGCGACGAAGACCGCTGCGATCGCGCCAGCGAGCCGACGTCGGCGTGCGGCCACCAGCGAGGCGACCGCGCCGATCGCGAGCGCCACGCCTGAGAGCTGGAGGATAGACGCGGAGGTCATGGTTCACCTACCGATCCCGAGCACCAGAGGCATGGCGATTGCCGGCGCGAGCAGACAGAAGATGATCAGCACCACCAGTACGCCGCTCATCGCTGCCGGCGGGTCACTGTGCACCGCCGCCGCCGGCGTCGCCTGGCCGAGGAACACCTTCTGGCCGACGTAGAGCATCCACGCGAACGAGATCAGGCTCTCGACCAGCACGAGCACGAGGACGACGGGCCCGATCGCGCCACTGAGCTGCATCGCGCCGGAAAGGATCATGAACTTGCTCCAGAAGCATGCGAACGGCGGCACCCCTGTCACCGCCAGCACGCCCACGAAGTAGGCGGTCGCGGTGAGCGGCATGCTGCGAGCCGCGCCGCCCAAATTGGCGATGCTGCGTGAACCCGTGACATAGGCCAAAGCCCCGGCACAGAAGAACAGCGTGGCCTTGGCGAAGCCGTGGCAGGCGATATGGAGCACGCCGCCGCGGAAGGCGATGGTCGAACCGAGGCCGCCGATGGCGACCCCCAGCAGGACGTACCCCAAGTGGGCGATGGTCGAGTACGCGAGCAGGCGCTTGAGATCGTCCTGTATGAAGTAATAGGAGAGCGCGATGAAGAGGGTGACCAAGGCCATCGCGCCCACAGGTAAGCACTGATCGGGGTCGGCGCCGCCATGGCGTCCGGGAGCCAGGTGTGGAACGGTACCTGGGCCGCCTTCGCCCAGGCGGCGATCATCAGCATGACGAAGACCAGGAGACGGAGCGGATCCGGCAGACGCGCCAGGGCTGTGAACTCGAACGAGCCCGTGCTGGCGAAGAGAATCAGCACGGCGACGAGGAAGAAGGCCCCGCCGCCCTGGGTCATCAGCAGCGCCTTGAAGCCGGCGCGCAGGCTCCGCTCGTCCTGGTAGAAGGAGATGAGGGCCCAGGAGCACAGCGTGGTCATCTCCCAGAAGATCAGTAGCTGCAAGAAGTTCGGCGACACGGCCACGCCGACCATGCTGGCCAGGAATAGGAGCAGCCAAAAGTAATAGCGGGCCTGTCCCTCGTGACCTGTCGCGTGCTCGCGGTTCTTCTCACGCAGGTAGTGGATCGAGTAGAGCACGGTGAGGAAGCCGATCACCGTGGCCACCAGCAGCATCACCGCTGCGAGCGGGTCGAGGAGGACCCCGAAGACGGGCCCGTCGAGGACGGCGTCGAGCCACGGCAGCGTGCCGACCGCGGCACGGAACCGGTAACCAGGGGCTGCCAGCGTCGTGTAAGCGGCGAGCAGCACGACCAGCGCGGCACAGGCCACCGACAACGCCCGCCGCGGGCTGTCCCCCCTTAGGGACGCGGCTACCACAGCGCCGAGAGCCGGGACCACCACCATGAGAAC
>JBDHKG010000178.1:0-2932 GCA_039586495.1 Gemmatimonadota bacterium
GCGTAGGCAAGACCTTTCAGTATCGGGGTGGCGGCCGCGGTGCCCGGTTGCCCCGTTTATCTCAAGCAATAATCGCTTGCCGTCGGGCTCTTGACTCCTGCTTGACTGCACCGCATCTGCTTCGTCACGAGCGTTCCCCATAACAACACGAGGTCGGAAGCTCACGAAGTGGCTCCGGCGCCACAGAGGGAGGTGCATCATGCGACGCTCGCTATTGACCCTACTCAGCGTCGCCTGGTTGGCGTGCGTGCTGTTGCCAGCCAGCGCGGCGGCCCAGTCTCCCTGGCTTGTGCCCCGCAGTGATCGAGCCGTCTACCTGGAGATCCTGAAGCCGAGTTTCGAGAACGGAGACGATTTCACCTTTACCACCTTGGCCCTCTTTCTCTCGGGACGATTCGCCGTAGGTGAAAACATCGTTCTTGTGGGTGAGCTGCCCTTCGCCAACGCCGGTGTGGATGTTGATGGTTTCGACGAATCGGAGAGTGCGGTGGGGAACATCTACTTGGGGGCGGAGTTCCGAGGTACGGACTCGCCGATCTTTGGCGAATTTGGGGTTCGCCTCCCGCTGACGAAGGACGCGGACTACTTCGGCGGCGAGTTCTGGTTCATGGATTTTGTGGACCGCTGGGAGGCGTTCTTACATGAGATCGCGTCTGTACATGCTGCATTCAACTACCGTTACACGGCGCCATCCGGTTTTGGCATCCGTGGCCGCCTCTCTCCCGTACTCTGGATCGACACCGGCGAAGGTCCGGCAGATGACGTCGAGTTCTTCGCGCTCTACAGCGCCCAGGCTTGGTTCGAGGCAGCGAACGTCGCTGTGGGCGGTGGGTTCAGCGGTCGTGCTCTTCTGAGCCAGGATGGTGATCTGGACTTTGGAGAACGCACGTGGCATCAGTTCGTGCTAGCCGGCAGCTTCGGCCTGGGACGTTGGTGGCCCGGTGTGCAGATCCGCGTGCCGCTCGACGAGGACCTGACGGAGGTCCTCGATGTGGTCTTCGGCCTCAGCCTCGGGGTGCAGTTGCCGTAGAGGGGTGCGGGGTCAGAGGAACGACGCTGGCTCGCCCCAGTGGCGGCTGAACACGAGTTCGGCTAGGGGCCTACGCTGCCGGGGGGCACGCTCGCGCTCGGCGAGGTCCTCCGGCAGCTGCTCCAGGTCGCCGGGGTAACCGATCACGGTCATCGTGCCCGGCTCGAACCCTTCCGGGATGAGGTCCCGCTTCAAGCGGTCACGGTCGAAGCCCCCCATCTGGTGCATCACGAGCCCCAGCGCGAAGGCCTGCAAGAACATGTTCTCCTCGGCCGCACCCAGGTCGCGCAGCGCGCTGACGTTGGCTCTCTCGTTGTGCGAGAAGTTGGTCCGATAGGCCGACGCGATGAGCACCGGCGCGGCCTTCGCCCACGCGTTCCCTCGGCTCAGGTAGCCCTGCAGGCGTTCGAGCCACTCTGGCTCATCTCGGGTGGCCACGAGGAATCGCCACGGCTGCTCGTTCCTCGAGGAGGGTGCCCAGCGCGCCGCCTCCAAGACCAGCTTGAGCTTCTTGAGCTCCACCGGCCGGTCGGAGATGGCACGAGGGCTCCAGCGATGGCTGATCAACGGATATATGTCCAGCTCGGTCGGTGCGGGACGTCCGTGTCGCAGGTCGAGAGCCATGGTTCTGTCCTCGTCCGCTTCACGAGTAATGCAAGAAAGAGGGCGGCGACTCAGTACCGGTAAGAGGCCACTCTCGCTCAGTGTGCGTGCGATTGTAGTGAGCCGACGCTGGCCGGGTCAAGGCAGTGGCGAACCTCGGTCGTTGGGCGGCTGGACCGTGCAGCGATTCGGGATTGAGCGGCCTTCAGATTCAGTCGAGCGATACCTCGCCCTGCACGATGAAGGTCAGGCCGTAGGCCGCGCCGATGGGGTGGTAGGGGACGGCGTCATCGAAGACGCTACGGAACAACAGGTGGAGGCGCGTGCGCCGATCCCAGAGCCACTTCTGCACCGCCAGGTCCAGGGTCAGAGCGTCGTCCACCACCTGACTGTAGGCGCCGTCCGTTTGGGCGTCGGCGTCTCGGTAGTCGGCCCAGCGAGTGGCGCTTCTATATTGAAGCATACCCCAGAGGCCCACGCTCTCCCAGGGCGTATGACGTGCCGTGATGCGCAGCCGGTGCCTGGGAAACGCTCGCCAGGTGCGCTTGAATAGCCCATCGCCGCTGGCGGCTCCCTGGTACCTGTAGGACAGATCGAGCTCGAACGCGCGCAGCGCCTCCCAGCTCGCTGTGATCTCCGCGCCCACCACCTTGCCGCGACGACTCGGCACCAGCTGGACGGGACCCGAGAACGATTGGCTAAGCGGGTTGAACTGAAAGCGCTGATCCTCGAGAGAAAGACCCGACAGCGACCGAAGGTAGGCGCCTACCCGTAGGGACAGACCTGTACTGATCCGGTTCATCCAGCGAGCATCGAAGGCGGCCGTGTGTGCCCTACTGAGCCTGCCTGCGTACGTGACGTCGACGCCGTTGTCGGAGAGGAAAGCGTAGCCGCGCTGGACCCAGTACCAGATGCGGTCATCCTCCTCGGGTAATCGGTCCAGGTAAGAGAGAACCGCCTCCACAATGTGTCGCTCGCCGATACGCAGGCGCTGGGCGACCGCCGCTTTCACGCGCAGGTCAGTGCCATTGGACATCAGGTGGAACGCCAGCGTCTGGCTCATTTTCCGCCTCGGCTGGTGTTGCAGCTCGCTGTATAGGCTGGCCTGTGAGAAGCCGTCTTCGCTCAGCGTGTACCCTGTCTTCGCCGACGTGCGAGCGAGGCCAGCGCCGAGGATGAACCGGCCGGTACCGTATCGGTGCATGGCCTCGATCTCGACCTTCCAACGGCTCAGCTGCCAATCGAAGTCCAGGTCGAGTGAGTTCACGTGCTTGTCGAGCTCGTTGGCCGAGTACACGA
>JBDHKG010000007.1:0-41672 GCA_039586495.1 Gemmatimonadota bacterium
AGCAATTCGACCACCGCGTATCGCGGTTAGGACAGCGTATTCGACATCGCCGCGGGAGGACGCCAGCGGATCTTCCTCTGCAGGATGAAGTGGAGCTCCGGGAGCAACACCGTAGAAGTGAAGGTCAGTAGGACTTAGAGGGGATAATCGTTCTCCGCCTGCTTTGCACCCATCTGCAAGAGCCGCTATCCTGCTATGGCAAATCCGTAGGGAAGTGGCGACTGGGCTGAGGCTGGAGCATAACTAGCGACCGGCGCAGGGGAGTCCTCAACTGTGGGCGTGCCTTGCAGTGTTTGCGCGCTACCACCGAGCTGGTCACGTAGTAGGCTTGGCCAGTGTAGCTCCGTAGTCCCTCTCCAAGACAAGGCCGGTCTTTTTGACGCGCGCCTCGGCAACCTGCACCTTTGAGGAGCACCTTTTTGGTATCGCGTGTGTCTGAGTTGCCGGTCAGAGAGCATGCGGGAGAGCTTCGCATGATGAGGTTACTCTACATCCGTCGAGGGATGGCAGCGGCGCTGGTCTTTCTCGGCGCGTTCAGCAGTACGGGCTTGGCGCAGGCCGGTTCCGGTGAGCGCGGCGTACCCGCGGTCAGCCTGCGGGAAACAGCGGTGGTATTGGCACGGTCCGGCGCCGCCAATAACGACCCCCGAACGGTCCTCGCCGCGGCGCAGATCGTGATCACCGCGGAGCGCGCTTCCCCTGGTCTGGAGCGCGTGGCCCTGGCCGCGGAGCAGGGCTTGCGACCGGCGGAAGCGGCGAAAGTCGGTGACCTGACGGCTGCGGACCTGTTGCGCCTCGCTTCGCGGATTTCCGTTGAGCAGCTAGATGCGGGCACAGCGTCTGTGGCGGCCCACCTGGCGGCGAATCCGGACGTCGGGTTAGGTGACAGCGAACTCGGTGAGGAGCTGCGCAGGGCTGCTGAAGCCCTGGCGAGCGTGCGGGGCGCCGAGGGCGGGCCGGTGTGGGCGGACGGGTATCTTGCCGCGGGCGACGTGGCCGAGTTCCGCCTGGCGTTCGAGGGTGGCTACGTGCCCAACAGGATCAGCGTTTCGGCCAGCAATCGGCTTGGGGATCTCGACTGCTATCTGTATGAGGGTGACCAGCTGGTTGCCCGCGACGCCGATTACAGAGGTGCGTGTGCTATCGCCTGGAGCCAGAAGCTGAAGGGTACGATGATTCTGCGCGTTCGCAATACGGGCGCTGCAACTTACTACGTGCTGGTCAGCAACTGACTGCGCCCGCTTTGCAGTACACGACCGACGGGTGGCGGCCGGCGAAAAGGACCGCTGCCTGGCGCCCCGTTTGTCGGACCCTACATTGAGCTTTGATGCGGTTCTGTCCTGAGTGTGCGGCCGTCGTGCCGGGCGACGCCGCATTCTGTCCCACCTGTGGAGCGGCTCTAGAGGAGGCTGCCAGCGAGGCTGCGGTGGCGGAGGTCAGCGCGGGCGCCATCGATGACATCGACAGCCTGCGACGTGAGCTTGCCGACTCCCTCGCACCGCAATACGAAATTCTGAAGCTCCTCGGTCAAGGCGGGATGGGTGCGGTCTTTCTTGCGCGAGAACCGGCGCTTAGGCGACTCGTGGCGGTGAAAATCCTCGCGCCCCGCTTGGCGGCCGACCCTACAGCCCGCGCCCGGTTCAGTCGCGAGGCCCGCTCGGCGGCGGCCATCTCGCACCCTAACGTGGTCCGCGTCTACGGCGTGGGTGAGACCGCGGAGTCCGGTCTGCCTTACATCGTCATGCAATACGTCGAGGGGTCGACGCTGAGCGAATGGGTGCGCAAACGCGGGAAGGTCAGTGAGCGGGAGGCACGCCGAGTTGTCGGCCACGTGGCGGCTGCGCTCGACGCAGCGCACAGGCGGGGCCTGGTTCACCGCGATATCAAGCCGGCCAACATCCTGATCGAAGCGGAATCCGGGCATGCCTATGTTGCGGATTTCGGTTTGACCGCCGCGCTCACTGCCGGCGACGCCACCGAGACCACACGCCTCACCACGCCGGGTGTGATGCTGGGAACGCCCGTCTACATGAGCCCGGAACAGGCGGGCACCAAGCCGGTCGGCCCGAAGAGCGATCTGTACAGCCTGGGGGTGGTGGCGTACGAGCTCCTCACGGGCGAGCTCCCCCTCACGGCTGGCACGGTGCTGGGCTGGGCGGCGGCCCACCTCCGCGACACGCCGTCATCCGTTAGCGAGCGGCGAACGGAGATCTCTGCGGACGTGGCACGCCTCGTCGACCGTTGCCTGGCCAAGCGTCCCGAGGATCGTCCCGACGCGCAGGAGATGGCGCGGGGGCTACTCCCGACGTTGGAGACCGAGATCGAGTGGCCGCCACCCGGGTTGGGACCGCTCCATAGTCGCGCCCGGACGCTGGCGCGTGTTGCCCTTGCCACTGCCGCAGCGGTTCTCCTCGTTGCGCTGGCGCTGACGTTCCCTCCCGAGGTCGTAGGGGTCGATGGGAACTGGTGGGAGCGGTTCGAGGCGTTACGGGAGGTGAGCGGCTCCGCCCTGGGCGTTCGCAGTGAGGTCACGGAAGAAGCTGCTGGCGGCCGACCATGGCTGTGGGAAGGCCTGCTCGTTGTGGGGTTGAGCGCGTTTGGCATCGGTCTCGTTGTGCTCGCCCTGCTCTCACGCCGGGTTTGGACGCTGCTCGCCCGGTCCCGAAGGCTCGGCTGGCGGTGGTGGACTCTCATCGATATTGCCGTCGATCCCGACGGTCGCAACGGCTTGCTGATTTCCGGAGCGAGAGAATTCGCCTCCCTGCCCGTGCCCTCACGGGGAGAGGTCCTCCAGGCACGTCGCATCCAGGTCGGCGCGCAGCTCGGTGCCGGACTCTGGGTGATCGCCGCTCTCGGGCTCTGGGCGTGGGCTGTGGTCGCGGAAGCCGCGAGTCTCGACGGCTCTGGGCCGGTCCTCGGTTTGCCGGTCTGGTTGCTAGTTGTCCTGCCCGCGGGCTTTGTAGGGGGTGTGGGTATGGCAGCCGGCCTCCGGGAGTCCAGGCGCGTGCGCCCGCTCCCTCGCCGACGCGCATATGCCGCTCCTGTTGCCCCGCTGGAGGCGGATTCGGGCACGGAGGAAGTTGCGAGCTGGTACGCGTCGTTGCCCGACGGGTCGAGTCCGGCATCGGTTTCGAGAGGCTGGCTCGGTCCAGCAATCGGTGGAGCGTGGTTGGGCGGAACGCTCGTGAGCCTGCTGGTGCTCGTTGCGCTGGCCGAGGTGGTCGGTGCGGCTCTTGTGGCGGGGCGAGTTGTGCGGCGATTGGGCCCCGACACGGCTGAGCTTGTGGCGACCCTCGACCGCATCAGCGTCTTGGATCCGCTGCGCGCGGCCCGGGAGGTAGCAGCGGCGTATCTACCGGGCAGGGAACCAGTCGGGGAAAGCACGAGCGTGGAGTGGGCGCGGCGGCTGATGGCGCACGTTGCCGGGCCGGGCAGCCCGCCCCCCTACGGTCAAGGGGCGACGCTGCTCGCCGGTCCAGGGGGATCTCGTCTGGCGGCTGCGTTGAGGGCGGCTCAGAGCCGGCTCCCAGCAGATACTGCCCGACTTGTGGAGGAGCTTGCCCAGCATCCCCGGACGGCGCTCTTCCGACGGTTGGCAGGCGCGGCTGACGTTGATTTGTTCGCCGCGGCCCTCGAGCGGCCACTGACGAGCTACGACTCTCTCGGCCAGCTTCCCCAACCGGGGTATCCGCGCTTGGGCGAGGCCGGACGGGCTAATGGCTGGGCAGCGGTGCTGGCTGTTTACCGGGGACAACATGACCGCGCCGCTGCCCGCCTGGGTGAGAACGCGGCGTTTGCGGAGCACCTTCTGCGAGTACCGACGGAATTCGCGGGCCGCTACGCCGTCATCATGCTGAGGGAGCTTACCCTTCTGCCGCTCGCCGAGCTCGAGGAGCTTCGGGGGAACGCAGAAAGGGCTGACGAACTGCGCGCGATCGCGGAGCAGCTGCACGAGCATCTCATTGCAGAGTTCTGGGCAACCGGTATGGCGGGCCTCGCCGCCAATCCCGAGAACGACTCACGTTTGGTTGAGGCACTGAGAAGCCCTCGCCTTCCTCCCGGCTATCGCGTGGAGGGGTTAAATGGCGGCTGGCGCGGCTTCTGCGCCAACGCCCGGGAGATCTTGAGCGGGCCGAGTTCACGGCGTCGTTCTACCGTTCTGGTCGCCGCGGAGTCCATGACAAGCGCTGGTCACGCGCTCGCTCTGGGGAACCTCACTGCAGAGACCTGGGAGAGGAGGCTTAAGGTTTCACCGGCTGGATCGACGTGGCTCGGCCGGGCTGGCGAGCGAGTTGGCTTGGGCGTGTGGAAGCGGCTGCAGGTCTGCGCCGCTGGTAGCTAGCCAGGTCAGGTCATCGCCGGGACAGGCACTCGCTGGGGTCAGCGAGGATCCCGCCGCGCACAGGACAAGTGATCACGGGCACAGAGTTATTGAGCCATGGGACTCAACAGAAACTGGGCACACCATCTGGCCGGCCTGCTACTGGGACCGGCCCTGTTCCTCTTCTCGGCGTCGGGTAGCGCAATCGCCCAGGTCCCTGCCGACAGCGCGGCTCTTGCGGACAGCGCCAAGCTGTTGAGCGAGCAAGCTGAAGGCGCTTACGGGCAGGGGACGCGCGAAACGCTCGAGCGCGCCCTGGACCTATGGGCGCAGGTGAGCGAGCTGTATCGACGCCTCGGTGACCGGCGCGGCGAGGGGAACACGCTTCGCAGTATCGGCAGTGTCCACTACGGGGTTGGCCGTCCTGACTCGGCGCTCGTCTACTTCCGCCAGTCGCTAGCGATCATGCGGGAAGTGGGAGACCGGGGAGGCGCGGGCAAAGCCCTTGGCAATATCGGCGTCGTCCACGACGACCTTGGCCGTGCCGACTCGGCGCTCATCTACTACCGCCAGTCGCTAGCGATCACGCGGGAAGTGGGAGACCGGGGCGGCGAGGGCAGAGCCCTTGGCAATATCGGCATCGTCCACTACCAGCTTGGCCGTGCCGACTCGGCGCTCATCTACTATCGCCAGGCGCTAGCGATCAAGCGGGAAGTGGGTGACCGCCGCGGCGAGGGCTCTACTGTGAACAACATGGGCCTCGTCCACTACGGGCTTGGCCGTCCCGACTCAGCGCTCGTCTACTATCGGCAGTCGCTGGCGATCAACCGCGAACTCGGTAACCGGCGCGGCGAGGGGGCTACGCTTGGCAATATCGGCATCGTCCACGCTGATCTTGGCCGTCCCGACTCGGCGCTCGTCTACTATCGCCAGGCGCTGGCGATCTCTCGGGAAGTGGGGGACCGGGGCTTGGAGGGGTCTACGCTTGGCAGACTCGGCCTCGTCCACGACAGGCTTGGCCGTCCCGACTCGGCGCTCACGTACTTCCGGCGGGCGCTAGCCATCGACCGCGAGATCGGCAACCGGCGCAGCGAGGCTATGAGGCTTGGCCAGCTCGGCGCCATCCACGGCAATCTTGGGTATTCCGACTCGGCGCTCGTCTACTTCCGCCAAGCGCTCGGCATACGTCAGGACGTGGGAGACCGGCCGGGCGAGGGTCATTTGCTTAGTAACATTGGCGCGATCCACCGCCTCCTAGGCCGTCCGGACTCGGCGCTCGTCTACTATCGCGAGGCGCTCGCCATCCAAGGAGAGGTTGTCGACCCGGGCGGTGAAGCTTGGACCCTGAGTAATATCGGGCGTCTTCACCGCGATCAGGGATATCCTGACTCGGCGCTCGTCTACTTCCGCCAAGCGCTCGGCATACAGCAGGAGTTGGGGGACCGGCCGGCCGAGGGTGAATCTCTTAGGAACATTGGCGGGCTCCACGGCGACCTGGGCCGTCCGGACTCGGCGCTTAGCTACTATCGGCGGGCGCTAGCAATCTCTCGCGAAGTGCGGACCGTCTTCGGAGAAGCGGCGACACTCGGCGCGATGGGAAACGTTCAGTTGAATCTTGGCCGCCCGGACTCGGCGCTTGTGCACTATCGGCAGGAGCTGGCCATATACCGGGGATTGGGTAACCGGCTGGCGGAGGGGCGGACTATCCACAACATCGGAAGCGTCTACGCCATCCTGGGGCGCGCCGACTCGGCCCTCTTCTACTTCCGCCAGGCGCTAGCCGTCCACCGGGATATGGGAGAGCCAGCCGGTGAAGCGACCGGTCTCCGAAACATCGGCATTGTCCACTATGAGCTTGGCCGCGCCGACTCGGCGCTCACCTACTACCGCCGGGCGCTGGCGATCTCTCGGGAAGTGCGGCGGCGGCGCCTTGAGGGTCGGACGCTTAACGACATCGGCGCAGCACAATTCTCCCTTGGGCATTCCGACTCGGCGCTTGTTTACTACCGCCCGGCGCTGGCGATCGCTCGGGAGGTGGGCGATCCGGAGGGTGAGACGCTCGCGCTGCAGAGGTTAGGGCACCATGGCCGTGTGTCGACTCAAGACTGGGCTAAGGCCGTGGCCTACTACGACAGTGCGGCAGTGCTGATGGCGTCGGTCGCGGCCCACGCGGGGAGTGACCCCGACCGCCTGAGCTATGCCGAGCGGTACGTCGACCTGTTCGAGGAATGGGCCCTGGCCTGGCTGGGCCGAGCGGAGGAGGTGGGTGACGAGCAAGGTGCACGGGCTGCTTTGGCGGCGGCGGAGCGGGGCCGGGCGCAGGCGCTGCTGGATCTCATGTGGACCTCGGCGGGCGCCGCGGAGGCTGTGGTGTCGCCTGTGCAGGCGCTGACGACACCGGGCGCCGACCTTGCGGCGGAGGGAGCGCGCTTGGTGCAAGACGTGACGCGCAGTGGTACGGCGGGCGTGTCCTATCTGATGACGGACGATACGCTGCTCGTCTGGCTGATCGAGCCGTCGGGCGCGGTGAGGGTGGCCCGGGGGGCGGTCTCCCGGGACTCGGTGGTGGGGCTGGTGCGGGCGCTGCGAGCGGGGCTAGGCGTGGATGACGCGGCAGCGGGCTCGCAGCTCGCCCTGCGGGGCGCCGTGCAGCTTGAGGCAGCGGCGCCCGTGGAGGGCGCTGCGCCGCTGGGCCGGGGGTTGCGCTATGCGGAGACGGCGGGGGAGGCGCTGGCGGCGCTGCTCTTGCCGGGGGAGCTGGCAGCGCGGCTGCCGGGGTCGGGGGAGCTGGTGATCGTGCCGCAGGGCCCGCTGGCCCTGGTGCCGTTCAGCGCGCTACCGCTTGGGGGAGGGGAAGCGGGCTGGGTGGAGCCGTTCGGGAACCGGTATGCGATCCGCTACGCGCCGTCCTTGGCGACGCTGGGGCTGGCGGAGACGCGGCCGGGTCTCGCTGGCGGGCCGGAGCGTGTGGAGGCGCTGAAGCAGGCGGTGCTGGTGGGGAACCCGCGGATGCCGGAGGTGGTCGCGGTGACGGGGGAGAGGCGCGGGCTGGCGCCGTTGCCGCGGGCCGAGGGTGAGGCGGGCTGGTTGGCAGAGCGGCTAGGTGTCTCGCCGTTGAGCGGAGCGGAGGCGACGGAGAGCGTGGTCCGCAAGCGTCTTGCCGAAAGCCGGTTGGTGCATCTTGCCACGCACGGGTACGCGTACTCAACCGAGGCGTGGGCGCGGCAGTCATTTGTGGCGCTGGCGCCGGATGATGAGAACGATGGCCTGTTGACGGTGGGTGAGATCCTGGACGATCCGGCGCTGGAGCTGGAGGCGGAGCTGGTGGTGTTGAGCGCCTGTCAGACGGGGCTGGGCGATCTGAAGGAGGCGGAGGGGACGGTGGGGCTGCAGCGGGCGTTTCTGGCGAAGGGTGCGCGGAGCGTGCTGGTGTCGTTGTGGAGCGTGTCGGACGTGGTGACCGAGGAACTGATGAGGCGGTTCTACACGCACTGGCTCGAAGATGAAGATACGCCCAGCAAGGCGGAGGCGCTGAGGCGGGCGCAGGAGGAGATCCGGCGGACGCCAGGGTGGGAGCATCCGCGCTTCTGGGCAGGCTTCCAGCTGGTGGGTGCCAGCTAGTTGTAGTGCGCGTTCTTGTAACAGCGGCGGCGGACGCGGCGAACGACACCCGCTGTCTGCGGCCTGCTCTTGCTTCAGCTACCCCGTAGGCATAAGGTGCCCATGGCAGCTCGCATAGGTGCAGAGGGAATAGGTCTGCCAAGCTCATCGTTCAACAAGCTGGTATGGTGAGCGCCGATTCCGCTTCGCCGACGTTCCCGAACGACTCACCGCAGGGTCCAGGATCTCCTGAGGAGAGGCCTACCGAGGCGGCGGAGTCGCTTGAGGAGCTCGAGGCACGGCTGAAGGCAGAGCTGGCTCCGAGCCTGCAGGTTATACGACCACTGGGCCGTGGCGCGGTGGCCGGCGTATTCCTCGCCCGAGAGCCTGCACTCAAACGCCTCGTCGCGGTGAAAGTGCTATCCCCCGAGCTGGCGCAGGATCGTACTGCCCGTCTGCGGTTCGAGCGCGAGGCGCAATCCGCCGCGTCGATCTCGCACCCGAATGTCGTTGGCGTCTACACCATCGGCCGACTAAAGGACGATACCCCGTACCTCGTGATGCGGCACGTGAAAGGCACGAGCGTGGCCGAGCGGCTGGAAGCTAGCGGCACGCTGCCCATCGATCAGGTGCGCCGCATCGTCACCGAGACGGCTTCGGGCCTCGCAGCCGCCCACAAGCAGGGAATCGTTCATCGCGACATCAAGCCGGCGAACATCCTCTACGATGAGGAGACCGGGCGGACACTGCTGACCGACTTCGGCATTGCGGCCGTGCTTGCGACGGGTGAGAGGGAGCCTGGACTGCGTCTCACGAAGACCGGCGAGCTGGTGGGCGATCCGCGCTACATGAGCCCCGAGCAGTTGGCAGGCAAGGGAGTGACCGAGCGCAGCGACATCTACAGCTTGGGCCTCGTCGGCTACGAGTTGCTGGCAGGACGCGGCCCGTATGACGTAAGCGCGCCGGGGGAGATCGCCGCAGCTCACAAGCATGACAGGCCGCGCAGGCTTTCCGAGCTGCGCCCTGATGTGGACCCCGAGCTGGAGGGGCTGCTCGAGCGCTGCCTCGCGAAGAAGCCGGAACACAGGCCTAGAGCGTTGGACATACTTGGCCTACTCGCCTCTGGTGAAGGGACGAGCCGGCTCGCGCATCCCGCGGGGGCAGAAGCGGCCGGGCAGGGTGTGGTCGCCAGGCTCCGCCAGCGCCGTATGCCTCAGATACTCATTGCCTACGCGGCTGGAGCCTGGATTCTTCTTCAGGCGACGGACCAGTTGGTGGGGCGCTATATCCTTCCAGAGTTGGCCTACCAGCTGTGCCTGGTGTTCGTCGTGTCAGCTTTGCCTGCCGTTTTCATCGTCGCTTGGTACCACGGGGGAAGGGGGCACCAGAAGGTCCATCTGCTCGAGGTGATTCTGCTAACCAGCGTCGCGCTCATCTGGCTGTTGGCGACGGCGTTCTTCGTGTTCATCCAGTAGACACCAGCGTGCCTGCCGACTCTGGTGACTACCGGAACCTTGGCCAGCCTAGTTGCGGCGCGCCAGGCCACCCGCATCGAGCGTTATGGTGGCGTTGAGGCACGACTAAGGCATTGCATGGGCGAAGCGGGCTTGGCCTGTGGGGGGGACTCAGCTGTTGCTCTGGCGGTGGTGGCACGAAGGGGGCGGTCAGCGCGGAAGCTATCTCACAGCGTAGGTGAGAGCATGGCTAGGCTAGCGTAGCTGGCGGCCACCTTTAGCGCTCAGCATCTTGGCAAGCCAGTCCAACAGAGACTCGATCGCATCTCCAATCTCCGCGGCACATTCCCACGGGCCGGAAGCTCGTTGGGTCAGGCGACAGACGAGCTCCGAGAGGCCGTCTAGGGTTGGAGTACCGGCCCGCAGGATGGTGTCGAGCTGCTGGTGGGTCAGCACGCGGCGGCGCGTCAGCTCAGCCAGGCGCAACAATGAGTGGATGGAGACGGTGCGTAGCGCGTGAGCCTGTTTCTCGTCTAGGATCGTCTTCTCGAGGTGGCTCAGCACGACATCGAGATGGCTGACTACATACAGCCCCACCACGTCTGACCAGCTGCGGATCTCGCCCGTGGAGATCAGCTCCTCGATGCTGCGGGCTAGCGTCGGCCGCTGGGCCGTGTAGGTCTCGGTAGTCTTCAGCTCCAGGACGACGTGCAATCCCGAGCGCGAGGTCCAGCGGCCGTCGTAGCCGATCACCCCGGGCAAGCCCAGATACGGCCCGAACTCGACGTCGAAGCCCAGTATGTGCCCGAGGTGGACTACCAGGTCCTGCAGGGCCCGGACGTGCTGGTGGTCCGATCTTCGCGCACACTCGTCTATGTATTGGCGCAGCAGGCTGAGCTCGGTGACACGCTCGCCGAGGAAGTGACGGAACCGCTCCCGGGGCGTGTCAGCGCCCGGCGCATCGTCCAGCCGGCCCACGAGGGCCAGCACATCGGCGAGCGATGGCGCACTCATGTCTAACAGGCGGCATCACCAGGCGATGCCATAGTCCTCCTCGTAGTTGCTCGACCCGCCCCAGAAGGACCCGTGTTCCCAATCGAAGTAGATGGCGTTGAGCGGCCCGGAGGTGAGCCGCCGGAACGTCAGTTCGTAACCCATCTCCCTGAGCTCCTCGCGGACCGAATCGGGCACGGACTCGTTGAGCAGCAGCCGGCCGGGGATGGAGTAGTGGTTGCTGAACGAGTTGCGCATCTGGTAACTGGTGAAGTTCGCGGCCTCCACGGCCTGCTGCACGTTTATGCCGAACTCGACGACGTTCAGGAAGCACTGCAGCGTATTCTGGTCCTGGGTGTCGCCCCCCTGCACGGCGACTGACAGGAATGGCCTGCCATCCTTCAGGGTGATGGTCGGCGTCAGCGTCGCCCGAGGCCGCTTGCCCGGCTCGATCACGTTGAAGGGGTTCTCGGATTCGTCGAGCACGAAGCTCTGCGCGCGCTGGCTCATCCCGATCCCCGTGCGGCCAGCAATCACCGCGGGAATCCAGGCGCCGCTCGGTGTTACCGAGACGACCCAGCCCTCCTCGTCGGCTGCCTGGATGGATGTGGTTCCGAGGTAGAAGCTCTCCTCGATCTCACTGAGGGCCTGGCCGCCGTCAGCTGCGGATGACGGTGGCCATTTCGACTGCCAATCTTCGACGTAGCGCAGGTAGGGATTTCTGCCGCCCTGGAAGGGATACGGGTCGCCGGGGCGGATGTCGGGATCGTTACGCTCCCAGTTGATCAGCTCTGCGCGCTCGCGCGCGTAGTCCTTTGACAGCAGTCCTTCGATCGGCTCCTCAGGTGGGAAGTATGGGTCGCCGTAGTAGAAGTCGCGGTCGGCGAAGGCCAGGTTCATCGCCTGGTACAGCGCGTGGATGTAGCGCGCGCTGTTGTAGCCCATCGACTTGACGTCGAAGTTCTCCAGGATGTTCAGCGCCTGAAGCAGCACGGGGCCCTGCACCCAAGTGGTCAGCTTGTAGACCTCGATGCCCTTGTAGGTCGTCGTCACCGGCTCTTCGATATAGACCTGCCAGTTGGCCAGGTCCTCCATCGTGATCAGCCCGCCTTGCTCCTGGGCGCCGCGCACGAACTCCTGGGCGATGTCGCCGTTGTAGAAGCGCTCGTAGGCGGCGTAGATGGCCTCTTTGCGGCTCGCGCCGGCGGCCAGGGCTTGCTGCTCGGCCTCTACAAGCTTGCGCAGCGTCGCCGCCAGATCGGGCTGCCGGAAGATCTCGCCGGGGTAGGGCGCCTCGCGCTGCTCACCGGGGTGCGTCAAGAACACCTGGGCCGAGTAAGGCCAACCCTTGATGCGGCTCTTGTTGCGCTCGATCGAGTTGGCGGCCTGGGCCTCGATGGGGTAGCCTTCCGCCATCTGGATCGACGGCGCCAGCACGTCCTCGAGGCTGAGCGTGCCGTACTCCGCCAGCATGACCATCAGGCCACCCGGCGTCCCCGGAGTTACCGCAGCCAGCAGGCCGTAGGCCGGTGGGTAGGAGAGCCCTCTCTCCCTGAAGAACTCGGGCGTTGCACCGGTGGGCGCGACGCCGAGCGCGTTGATGCCGATCACCTTGCCCGTGTGCGGGTTGTAGATCAGGGCCTGCGTCTCGCCGCCCCAGCCGAGGACGTCCCACATGGTCGCGACGGCGCCCAGCATGGCGCAGGTGGCGTCGACGGCGTTACCGCCTTTCAGGAACATCATCGCCCCGGCCGTCGCACCCAGCGGCTTACCGGTAATCGCCACCCAGTGCCGTCCGTGCAGCACCGGCTTTACGGTCTGTTGCGCCTCCAGGTCTACGGGGGTAACGGTGACGGCGAGAATCACGAGAAGGCTGGACAGTGCCGAGAAGGCCACCTTGGTGCAGTGCATGTTCCCTCCTCAGATAGTAGGGTTCGCCGGCGGCCGCTCCGCCGGCGTTGACGAGCCTGGCCGGGTGCTGCTTCTGGCGATCAGCGCGTCAGGTCTTTGATGGCAACCTCGCCCCGGGACCGCAGACCGATTGTACGCCTACTCCCCGAGATATCGATCCGAAACTTGGCTTCCAGTGCATAGCTCACCGCACCGCGCTGGAGTAGCGCCCTGGCGCCGGCTCCGACTCCCTCCCAGGCGAAGGTGACGGGCACCTTGACCGACGTGTGCGAGGCCGGCGCGAGGTCGACTGCGTCTTCCAGCAGGGCGTCGCCGAAATGTGTGTCCTCGAGATCGAGCTCCGCCTCGACCCGCGTAGTGCGGAGTTCATAGCCGTTGGGATTGTAAACGTCGAGCCAGAGGGTGAGCGATCCGCCCGATAGACCCAGCCCGGTTACCTCCACGGAATCGAGCTCGACGCTGGGCCGCTCGAATTGAACTCGGTGCAGGATAGCACAGGCTGCGAGCGGCAGAGCTACTGTCGTGACGATGGCGCGCCGCAGGAGAGGCGCGCGGATTCTCTGCGACGGGATCAGCCGAGGTCTTTCGCCCATTGGCCTGAATCTGCACTCAGGTTCTTGAAGTGCCTAGCGGTGCGTGGCAGCGCTCCAATCTCTAATCACGAATGAGGCTGACGCAAGAACCGGGAGGCTGGAGCCAGTCAGCGATGTCGCCGATCTCGTCTATGCCCATTCCAGCGGCGCGCACAGCGCTCCCGGCCAACGCTGTCTTTCCCTCCAGCGTCAAACAGATAGGCAGATAGGGCGACGGAGTTCGCTCTCGGTGCTGCTGGGCAAGGTTCTACCACCAATGAGAGGGGCAGGATGCTCTCGTTTCGACAGGTCGCGACAGTGGTGTGGGCGTTACTTGGCTTCATGGTGGCCGCGGCCCTCGTGCTCCACCTCCGCTACAAGCCGGTGTCGGGTCACGACGTCTACCTGGATACCTGGACCGGCAAGCTGCGCTCGGTCGCTGCGGCAGAGCACACGATACCTGTGCGGGCGCTGGATGCATCTGCCGGGGAAACGGCGAGGCTCGCGCTGGAGCTCGCGGTGCTGGAGGAGTTGGCCGGGCGTGGGCCAAAGAGCGGTTCCTGTACGGCTGTGCGTTTCGCTTTTCCCGCGCCGGGGTACTAGAGGTCAGCCGCGCTCTCGGCCGCATCGCCGCCCTCGCCAAGGGCGGCCAGGGCTTCGCGGATCGCGGCCTGAACGGGTTCGCTGTGGCGTGGCGCAGGCTTCTTGAAACGGCCGAGGACGCCCTGCGGCTGTATAGGAACGAGCGCCGCGAGCAGGATCTCTCGCGCTCTCTCCACATCCTCACCCGCTGTGCTGGCAAGGCCGGCTAGCGCGCGGCAGACCTCGATCAGCACCGCATCGCTCTCCGCCGCAGCGGGGTGGTCGGTGGGGTTGAGGACGCTCGCGTAGTAATGCAGGGCTTGCGGATGGCGGCTGCCGATCCCAGCCAGATGGGAGACGGCGGCCTGCCGGACCTCGACCTCCCGGTCACGCAAGGCCTGCAGGAAGTACTCCTCCGCCTTGTCGCCCTGCAGCTTGAATAGCGCCGTCAGGGCTGCGTGCCGGACGTGGGCGTTGGCGTGGTAGAGGAACCCGGTGAGGGGTTTTGCCAGAGCTTCATCTCCCAGCTCGCCGACCTCGTTCAAGATGTGGCGCACAGCGGGCCACTCACTCTCGATCTGTGGCAGCTGGGTCAGGAACGGCTGGAGGGCACTCCTGCCGATCTTCAGCAGCGCCTCGAAGGCGCTGGCGCGAACCGCCTGATCGTCGCTCTCGATGTATACGGTCAGCAGGCCCTCAGCAACCGGTTGGCCTACGAATGCGAAGACCTGCACCAGGCGATTGCGTTGCTCCTTGCTCTGCCGTCTCAGATCACCCAGCAGGTATCCGATCGTGGCTTGATCGGCTAGGCCTTGCGCGAGAATGCCGGCAAGCTGCTCGAAGAAGCGGGCGGTTCTCGGTGTCTGGCGCCCCTGGTTCACCGCGTCGAGGATCTCGCCGACCGTCTCGTACTTGCTGCGGCGCAACAGGTCAGGCGTGATGCGGTAGACCAGCGCCGCCAGCTTCTTAGCCGTTTCGGCGTTCGGCACCTGGCGCAGTGCCGCCAGGTATTCGGTCTTGCGGGCGACGAAACCTTCGGCCAGGCGGCGCGTCTCGACAGCACGCCGGACTTCTGCCGGCAGCTTCTCCAGCGGGAGGACCTTCTGCGAGACGAGTGCCTCGAGGAAGTCGTGATCGAGTACGCTACCGATCGCGCAGAGCTGGTCGGCGATATCCCGCAACACGTACACGCAGCGGCCAATCTTGTCGAACGATTCATCCTGGGCTGCAGCATGTGCGGCCTTGTCGCCGGGCTGCTTAAGGTCTCTGATGATTTCCCGAGCCGTCGTCACGAGCATCTCTTCCGAGAGGTTGGCGACGATCTCGCGTTCGACCGCCGACTCGTCTAGTTCTCGGATATCGGCGGCGACGAGGTCGTAGTTGACGAGGAAGTCCTTAAGCAGAATGGGCGTGCGAATCGGACGGATCACGTCCTCGATGATCTGCAGCTTGATCCGGCGGATCTGCTCGACAGTGGCCTTCTTGTACATGGGAAGGAGGCGCAGATCGCGGCGAAGCCGAGTGAGGGCCATCCGAACGCGCCAGGGCAGCCGCCGTTCTCTCCCCACCATCTCGTGGTTGAAGACGGTGGAGATGTGCATGATCTGGTGATCCACCAGCGCCTGTGTGAGTCGCTCGCTAGGCAGCTTCCCAGCGCCAACAGGCGGCTGGCTCATCAGCTCGATGAAGGTGTGGAAGTCGTCGGCACTGGTGTCGGACTTGATGGAGAAACTGAGCAGATTCCAGCGCTTGAAAAACTCGATGAACTTCGGCGTGAAAAGATCCGCCATGCCCTTGATCATCACTTGATGCATGGGCAGGGGCACCGCGGCGTAACCTTCGATCGTGATCTCCCGTTCCTCAGGCTTCTCCACGAGCATGAACGTCAGCTCGGACTGGCCCTCGACGAGCGCGGCGAACTGCTCATAAAGGCCGGAGAGCGACTTCTTGGCCTCGGGGTGATCTGGCGCGTAGTAACCCGTCCGCAGCATGGCCTGGATGAGGGCGAGGGAGAAGTCGGCCAGCGGGGCGTAGGCCTCCCTACGCTGCGAGGCAGCCTGGGGCGGCGCGCTGCTTTCGGACACTGCGTTCATAGCAACACCGGCGGGGAAGCGGTGAGGCGGGAGGACAGGGGAGTGGCGGGGCTGCCAGCCCCGTTGTCCGAGACCTCTCCTAGACAGCGCGTACACCGAGGTGGCCGTTCTGTTCCGTTTGGCCGGGCTCGTTAGGGTCCTCACGCTCAGGGTGTGGCACGGTCCGAGCGCCTCCGGTCCGCCGGGCAGGACCGGCTGCGGCTCAGTCTCTGACACAGTTCGATGACCGAGCTGAAGCGACGGTCCGTGGCGCGGATGCCGATTCAGGTCTCAGTGATCAGGAGTAGCGCGCCGCAGAGTAGCAGAGCACAGCCCAGGAAAGCCGTGACCAGTGAGGCCCTAGCTCCTGTCAGTATCCGAGCATCAGCGCCTAAAGCACCGGCTGGAAGAGATAGCAGAAGTTCTCGCTCAGCCGGCGCAGGATCGAGCGCCGCTCATGGCGTGCGTGATCGACCTCCTCGCTCAGAGCGATCTCTGCTTCCACCTGTTCTGAGATCCTTCTCAGGAAACCTTCATCGGCCACTTCGAGATTGGTCTCGAAGTTGAGGTGCAAGCTGCGGACATCGAGGTTCGCCGAGCCCATCATGGCGTACACTCCGTCCACGACCAGCGTTTTTGCATGCAGGAACGGCGGATTGCGCTCGAATAAGCGAACGCCTGCTCGGAGCAGGGGGCTGAAGAGAGCGCGCGCTGCCAGGTCTGTGTACCAGTGGTTGCTGTGCTTGGGCAGCACGAGCTTGACGGCGACACCGCGCAGGGCAGCGTAGCGGAGGGCCTGTACGATGGTTTCGTCGGGCACGAAATAGGGCGTGACGATGGAAACGGCTCGCTCCGCGGCCGCGATCGCACCGAAGAAGGCATCGGCGAGGCCGTGACCTTTGAGTTCCGGGCCGCCAGGCACAATCTGCACCAGCGCATCCCCCACCGGATCCAACGCGGGGAAGTACTTGGGCTCGAGCAGCCGCTCAGGTGGTTCCTGGGAGGCGAAGTGCCAGTCCTCCACAAATTGGAACTGGAGGTCTGACACCGCCGGGCCTTCCAGTTTCACGTGGTAGTCACGGATCGGAGAGCCGTTGGCGTAGGCAGCGTAGTTCTTGTCTTGGATGTTGATGCCGCCCACGAACCCGATGCGTCCATCGATTACCCCGATCTTGCGGTGATTGCGCAGGTTGATCTGGAAGCGCCCCTTCAGTGGGTTAGCCTGAGTGATGGAGTAAACCTGCACACCGGCACGACGCGCATCCTGAAAGAAGCGGGTGAAATACGCGTAGGTCGAGCCGAAGCGATCGTAGAGCAACCGGCATTTGACCCCTTCGCGGGCGCGTGCGCTGAGCAAGTCCAGCAGTTCACGGCCGGTGCGATCCCGCCCGAAGATGAAGGTCTGCAGGTGGATGGACGAGCTGGCGCCGGAGCAGGCCTCGAAGAGAGCGGGGTAGAAGTCGTCGCCGTCGACCAGAAGCTCGACGCGATTTCCCCAGAACACGCGGTTGGGTCGCACAGCGGGATCGGTGGCGCGAAAGATGTGGTGCGCCGGATACTCTTGCGCGCCGCCAGGGTCGGGATGGACATAGTCGACGGCGAGGCGCTCGAAGGTGGGGTGCATGGCGGCTCGCTGGGCGACCAGTGCCTTGGACGCCTCTCGTGCGGCGGCGCCGCGCCGTACCCGGTCCATGCCGATGCTGAGATAGGCAAGGGCTCCCGCGTAGGGGAAAGCCCAGACGACGGCCAGCCAGAGGACCGCGGAGACCGGCCGCTGCTTGGTGAGCAAGATGTCCAGCGTGAGTGTCAGCCCGAGCGCCAGGTGTCCCACGCCGAGCAGGGTAAAGTCGAACATGGTGGGATAACGTAGCGCGAGGCGGAAAGCGGCGCGACATCGCACTGGACTCGTGGTGGCGTCGCTCGGCCCAGAACGCCATCTTAATCGTGTAGGTCTCCATCTTTTCAAGAGAGAACGTCGGTGGCGAGCGCTCGAATGGGCGGCTTAGTGTCATGGAGTCCAGCAGCCCGAAGGTGGTGATCAACGATGACAGCTCACAGCGACGGTTGTCGGGAAACGGCGAACGATCGCTTCAAGCGGTCGTTTGGCGCCTGGCTCTGGGGTGGTGTGGTCGTCGCGGCCGTGGCCCACTTCGCCCTCTTCCAGCTCTTTCCAGAACTCACGGCGGCTGATTTCAGCCGGGAGGTCGACGAGATACCTCTGATTCCCCTGCCGGAGATCGACATACCGAAGCCGCCAGAGCCGATCCAGCGGCCGCTCGTGCCTCAAGTGGGGCCGGTGGATTTGGCGGAAGACCTGACAATCTCTCCTACGACCTGGGAGGCGAATCCCGTAGAGCAGCTGCCCTTGCCTCCGGGGGAGGAGGGGGAGTGGGTTGGGGCCAGCGACCTTGTACCTTTCACCGTCGCGCCGAAGCTGAGGGATCCGGCGCACGCCGCGAGGATCGTCGAGCAACACTACCCACCCTTGTTGAAGGATGCCGGAGCTGGCGGCTCGGTGGTGGTGGAGGCTTTCGTAGACACTCTGGGCCGTGTGCAGGACGTGCGCCTCTCAAGAAGTTCCGGTGTCCGTTCGCTGGATCGCGCGGCATTGCAAGCGGTAAGGCTACTCGAGTTCACGCCGGCTCTCAACCGAGACAAGAAGGTGGCCGTCTGGATAGAGCAGCGCATCACGTTTGAGGTCCGCTGAGAGCTCAGGTGACTCGCGCTGCCCGCGGACGTCCGCTCGGGTCACGTGCGTATCCCGAACCTCCAGCTGGGAGGCCCCGTGCGTTTGGCATGGGGCCTTTCATATGGATGTCATCTTGGACGTGGCCTTGGCAGGCTAAGTTCGATCGATGGACCCTGTCACCCATACGCTCGTAGGGGCAACCCTCGCGCAGTCCGGCTTGAAGCGAAGGACCGGGCTGGGCACAGCCACCCTCATCATCGGCTCCAACCTCCCCGACGTCGACATGCTGGCCTACTTCTGGGGCGGCGACACGGCGCTCTGGTTTCGCCGCGGTCTGACGCACGGCGTTTTGGCCCTGGCTGTGTTTCCGTTCGTTCTCGCCGGCTTGGCGTTTCTCTGGGGTCGGGCGGTGCGCGGGCGGCGCGCCCAGGCAGCGGTCCCTGTTCGGCTTCGGGAAGTCCTGCTGCTGTCGGCCATCGTGGTAGGCATCCATTTGATCCTGGATATGCTGAACAGCTACGGCGCGCGCTGGCTGGCGCCGCTCTCAGGCAGGTGGCTCTACGGGGACACGCTGTTCATCGTCGATCCCTGGATCTGGACGGTGCTGGCCGCTGGGCTGTGGGCGGCACGAACAGGTCGGCGAGGTCCAAAGTTGGCCCTCGGCGTCGCAACGGCCTACGTGCTTCTCATGGCGCTGTCGAGTCTCGCCGCGCGCGGCTTCGTGGAACGCGACGTGAGGCGCGCGGGCGTGGAACCGCAGCGCATCATGGCGGCCCCTGTGGCTGTGACCCCCTTCATGCGCTGGGTGGTGGTCGAGGATGCCAGGGGCTACCGGGTGGGAGTATTCAACTGGTTACCACGGCCGGCGCTCCAGCTTGACGAACTGCCCTATGAAGTGTGGCCTTCGCATCATGCAGCCGCGCTGGCGACCCAGGAACCCGCAGCGCGGAAGTTCCTGAGCTGGGCGAGGTTCCCCTATTACCTCGTGGAGGAGTACGCGACCGGCTATCAGGTCCACATCGGGGACGCGCGTTACGGCGTGGATCCGCAAGGCTCATGGGCCGCGACGAGCGTGATACTCACGCGGCGAACACGGTAAACGGAGGTGTGCCGCGCAGTACCCAATCAACTTGCCCTGCGTTTCCCGAGAGCGGCAGATTGTTTGGAGCTTTTCGAGAAAGCCGTGTGTTCCCGTGACGAGTCGAGGGAGCGGACGCGTTCCACTGCTTTGTGGAGGAATGACCACGATGACAAGTCGAGCCAGACAGGTCTTGGCTTCGCTGTTGCTCGGGCTGGCACTTGCTTCAGCGGTCGCCTTCGGGACGGGCTGTTGGCCGAGTGAGGGCGAGGGTGTCGGGGGTTCTACAGAGTACATCCGCGAGCGCTACGTCAAGCGCGAATATCGTATCCGCATGCGGGATGGAGTGCGTCTGTTCACGGCGGTCTACATGCCCAGGGACACTTCCCGGACGTATCCCATCCTGATGCGACGGACTCCGTACAGCGTGCAGCCCTACGGGGAAAGCCACTATCCGGAACTACTAGGGCCCAGCGAGCTCTTCACTCGTGAGGGTTACATCTTCGTCTATCAGGACGTGCGCGGGCGGTTCATGTCGGAGGGTGAGTTCGTCAACATGACGCCGCACGTCAGCGAGAAGCAGTCGGATCAAGACATCGACGAGAGCTCGGATACCTACGACACGATCGAGTGGCTGATTCAGAACATCCCGAACAACAACGAGAAGGTGGGGATGTGGGGGATCTCCTACCCCGGCTTCTATGCGGCGGCCAGCATGATCGACGCACATCCGGCGCTGGCGGCGGTGTCGCCCCAGGCACCGATCTCCGACTGGTGGTACGACGACTTCCACCACCACGGCGCTTTCTTCCTGCCGCACAGCTTCGGCTTCTTCGCGGTGTTCGGGCAGCCGCGGCCCGTGCCAACCGTGCAGTGGGGCCCGGAGTTCGAGTTCGGGACGCCGGACGGCTACCAGTTTTACGTGGATCTGGGCCCGCTGAAGAACGTGGAGGAGCGCTACTTCAAGGGTCGGATCAAGTTCTGGACCGAGGCGACCCAACATCCCAGCTACGACGAGTTCTGGCAGTCGCGCAACATCCTGCCGCACCTGAGTAACGTGGCGCCGGCGGTGATGACGGTAGGCGGCTGGTTCGACGCCGAAGACCTGTACGGACCGTTGCAGATCTACCGGTCGGTCGAGGAAAAGAACCCCGGTGTGTTCAACATCCTGGTCATGGGGCCCTGGCCTCACGGTGGCTGGGCACGAAGCGACGGGGACGGACTTGGCAACGTGCGCTTCGGTGCGAGGACCGCGGTCTTCTACCGCGAGAACATCGAGCTGCCATTCTTCGACTATTTCCTGAAGGGGAAGGGCGAGCTGGTGCTTCCGGAGGCCTACGTGTTCGAGACGGGATCGAACCGCTGGCGGACCTTCGAGAGCTGGCCGCCTGTAGGGCTTGAGAGTCGCAGCCTCTACCTGCAAGCCAGCGAGGGGCTGTCGTTGAGTCCCCCGCAGGGTGGGCGTGAGGCGTGGGACGAGTATGTCAGCGACCCCGCGAAGCCGGTCCCCTACACGCAGGATATCGCCATCCGGATGACGCGCGAGTACATGACCGACGACCAACGGTTCGCGGCGCGGCGGCCCGACGTCCTGGCCTATCAGACCGAGGTACTGGGGGAGGACGTCACCCTGGTGGGGCCGATCTTAGCAGACCTCTGGGTCTCGACCTCCGGGACCGCCTCCGATTGGATCGTCAAGCTTATGGACGTGTTCCCGAACGACGCACCGGACCACTCGGGGTTGCCGCGGGGCATGCATATGGGCGGTTATCAGATGATGGTGCGCAGCGAGGTGATCCGCGGTCGTTTCCGGAACAGCTACGAGCATCCGGAAGCCTTCGTGCCCAATCAGCCGACGCGCGTCGCGTTCGAGCTACAGGACATACTGCACACGTTCCAGAAGGGGCACCGGATCATGGTGCAGATCCAGAGCACCTGGTTCCCGCTGGTGGACCGCAACCCGCAAAAGTACGTGGACAACATCTTCCAGGCGGAGCAGGAAGACTTCATCAAGGCGACCCAGCGGGTCTATCGGTCGAGCGAACACCCGTCGCGACTGCATGTGGGTGTGCTGCCCGGTTCGACCCACTGAGGCTCCCGTGGCGATGGTGTCAGGGTGGAGGTGTCGGGCTGGTGGATATCAGCAAGTGACACACTCCACCCTCGATTGATCTGCGGGTGACTCGGCCGCTGCGGTCGAACAGTGCTATCATGCGCGTGTTCTCGGCGAAGACATAGGCTTCGAACTCGAGGATGCCCTTGCCACGCGCGACGCGGGTGAGGTGCTCGAACAGCAGCTTTCCAATCCCACGCCCTTGCTCGGCATCCTCCACTGTGAGCGCGACCTCCGCACGGGTCTCGAGGCTGCCTGGGGCGATCGCATAGCGGCCCACGCCGATGAGGCGCTCCTCATCGCCCTTCGAAAGCACGGCGACAATGGCGACCTGGCGACGAAAATCGAGCTCGGTCAGATAGACCAGCTCCTCACGAGTAAGGCGTCTCTTCACGCCAAGGAAGCGGTAGTAGATCGTCTCCGGGCTGAGGCGGAAGAAGAGATCCGACAGACCCTGCTTGTCTTCCGGTCGAATCGCCCGGATGCGGATGGATTCCCCGTCGCGAAGGCGCTCCTGCACCGAATAGCTGCGTGCATCCATAGGCGGCCCGCGTTATCACTGTGGGCGTAGGCAACGGCTCTCAGCGTCGCGCTTGCAGAAATCGCGCCAGGGGAGCACAGTTCAGGCGCTGCATTCTCAGCGGAGTTGGCGGACTGGTTGGGGGGAACCACGGGGCGCCGGCTCTGACCGGCGGGTGTGTCCGCTCGTGGGGTCATGCTAAGCGGGAGTTGGCAAGATGTCGGGACTGAAGCGTGTGTTGGCAGCGACGGACGGCAGCGAGCATGGCGCGTGCGCTGTGACGAGCGGAGCCGCGCTGGCGCGGCGCGCGGGCGCCACCTTCGAGGTCGTGAGCGTCGTCGAAGTGCTGCTGTTGCCGCGAGGTTACGAGCCTGAGGGAGACAAAGCGGCGTTCTATGAGGATCGGCTGCTCGCCGCCTCGCGCCGGCAGGCGGAGGCGCAGGCTCGTGAGGCGGGTGCACCAGGGGCCCCGGTCCATGTGAGCGGCGGCCTGGCGGCGCCAGTCGTCGCGCAAACGGCGGAGAGGCTCGCTGCCGACCTGGTCGTGGTCGGGGCGCACCCGCAGCCCGCCGTGGCGCGGTTTCTGGTGGGCTCGACGGCCGAGCGAGTCATCCGCCTGGCTCATTGCCCGGTGCTGGTGGCGACCGAGCGCTGCAGCGAGGCGTTTCGCCGCATTCTGGCGGCGGTCGACTTGTCCCCTCGATCCCGCGGTATTCTGGAGACTGCCACGAGCATCGCCGGGGTGGACGGTGCGGAGATCCGCGTGGTCTATGTCCACGAGCCGCTGCCGCCCATGCTGTCGGAGGCCGCACTGTTCGGCGAGGAGGAGCTGGTCGAGCTGCAGCGCAGCACGTTCGAGAGGCTAATCGCCGAGACGACTCCAGCGACCGGCATGGAGTCACGGGAACGGCGGGGGAACTCAGGTGAGGAGATCGTGAAGGAAGCCGAAGCATGGGACGCGGACCTTATCGTGGTCGGTACGCATGGCTTCGGGTTCTTCAACCGGCTGCTACTGGGCAGCACATCGCTGTACGTGCTGAGACATGGCCACTGGGCCACGATCGTGGTCCCGCAGGCAGAAAGTCGCTGAGCGGCGCCAGCGGTGGGCCGCGATCGAGAGGACGGAGCGGAGGAATGAAAGTCAGCACTGTTGAAGAGATGAGGGCGCTGGACCGCCGTGCTATGACCGAGCACGCTGTGCCGGACCACATCCTGATGGAGAACGCGGGCGAGGCGGTCTTCTTCGTGATCCTGAACGAAATCGGCGTGCGCGGACGACGCTTCGTGGTGCTGAGCGGTGCCGGAAACAACGGTGGCGACGGTTTCGTGGTGGCGCGGAAGCTCTACTCGACCGGTGGGCACGTCCAGGTGTTCGTGTTGGGTGACCCGGGAGGCTACCGTGACGCGGCGCTGCTCAACTACGAGATGGTCACAAAGTGTGGTGCTGCAGTCTTTGTGCAGCCGAAGACCGAGAAGATCAGGCAGGCGATCGCTGAGTGCGACGCTGTGGTCGATGGCCTGTTCGGTACCGGAATCACCCGCGACGTCGGTGGGCAGTTCGGCGAGGTGATCGCAGAGGTCAACCGTTCGGGCAAGCCGGTGTTCAGCATCGATATCCCCTCGGGCGTTGACGGGAACACGGGGGCGATCCGCGGGGTGGCGGTTCAGGCCGCGGCAACGGTCACGTTCGGCCTGCCGAAGCGCGGGAACTTGCTATACCCGGGCGCGGAGCTCGGCGGCCAGCTGTACGTGACCCACATCTCCTTCCCGCCTCAGCTTCAGGACAGCGATGAGATCGCGGTGTACGTGAATCAACCGTCGCCGCTGCCGCCGCGCCGGGTAGACGGGCATAAGGGCAGCTTCGGTGATGTGCTGTTCATTGCTGGGGCTCGGAACTACTTGGGCGCGCCGGCGTTCTCGGCGCTCTCTCTGCTCAAGGCCGGGGGCGGCTACTCTCGGCTCGCCGCGCCGTGCTCCGTCACGCCGTATGTGGCCAGCCTCGCCGGTGAGATCGTGTTCGCGCCACAAGAGGAGACCGAGGTCGGTAGTCTGGCGTTGAGCGCCGAGAAGGGGTTGCTCGAGATTGCCGGCACGGTGGACTTCGTGGTCCTGGGTCCCGGGCTCTCGCTCGCCGTGGAGACGCAGGAGCTGGTGCGGCGACTGGCCGCTGGAATCGAGGTGCCGATCCTCATCGACGGCGACGGCCTCACTGCTGTGGCAGAAGATCTCGAGGTGGTGCGGGAGCGCGCGGAGAGCACGGTGCTCACCCCGCATCCTGGAGAGATGTCACGTATTGCCGAGGTACCAGTCGCGGAGGTCCAATCCGATCCGATCGGGGTGGTGCAGCGAGTGGCCGGCGATCTCGGGGCGATCGTGGTACTCAAAGGGGCGCATTCGCTGATCGGGTTCCCGGACCAGCGAGTCTACATCAACCTGAGCGGGAACTCAGGCATGGCGTCGGCGGGCTCAGGCGATGTGCTGACCGGTACGATCGCCGCCATGTACGGTCTCGGCTTGCCGATCGACGAGGCCGTGCGCACTGGAGTGTTCGTGCACGGCTTCGCGGGCGATCTGGCGGCGCACGCGAAGGGAGAGGATGGGATCACGGCCCGCGACATACTCGAGCATCTGCCGGCGGCGACCAAGGTGTATCGGGAGGACTACGCGGGCGTAACGGCGAACTTCTACGGCGCCATCGAGGAGATTTAGGAGCGAAGTTGGAGGCGGCCCGATTCCTGCCTGCCGGCAATGACGATGATCTGCCCGACTCCCACGGGTACGAAGTCGTCCTGATACTCGGCCCGGAACATCTGGATGGCGGCGTCGCCCGTGCAGTGGCAGGGCGCCACCTTCTTCACTCCCAGATCCCGGAAGGCGGCGATGATCGCTTGCAATTCCGAGCGGCTCCTGCGTTGGAGATGGAATCCACCCAGCACGAGATGCACGCTCTTACCTCGTAGCGCGCTGGCTGTCTCGATCATCTCTAGCACGCCCGGGTGCGCACAGCCGGTGACAACGACGAGGCCGAGTTGGGTGTCGACGATCAGCGCCTGTTCGGGTATCGCGCCGCTGACTTCGCCTGTCGTGAACACACCTTCGCCGATCTGCTGACCGGGCGTAACCTCGGTCACCGTGACCGTCGCGCCGACCCGACGCTTGAACCTGGACGGAAAGGAAGGGAGCAGGTGCACCGCGGGTCGCGCTCCAGCCTCAAGCAGCCCTGCGAGGCCGCCGGTGTGGTCACCATGTGCGTGCGACAGAGCGACGGCCTCGATCCGCTGTGGATCGATGGGCAGAGCCCTCATGTTGTCGAGCAGTGTGGGGGCATCCGCGCCGGTGTCGAAGAGGATCGTTTGGTCGCGGTACTCGATCAGCGCGGCGAAGCCCCAGCGCGTCTGCAAGCGGGGATCGTGGCTGTTGTTGTCATACAGGACTGTAATCCTCAGGCGATCTCCGGTTGTCTGTAGCATCTTTGGGTTGCCGCGAGAGAGGTTTGTGGGTTGAGCCAAGTCTTTGGTGCTGCTGCCTGCTGCCCGGTACTCGTGTGCAGCGCGCTGGAGATGCGCTGCTGCCATCGGCGTGCCGGTGGCCAGCATCAGTGCTACCAGCGAGGCTGAGTTCTTCCACGGACGTGCTATCATACGCCTCCGCGCCCTGGGGTGCTTGGTGTGGCTAGCCGCGCCGGGCTGGGCCGCGCTTTTAGGTCTAGCCAACTGTGCTCGGCCGCCGAGCGGCACCCTCCAGGGCGCCGACCACGCGGTCGGCCGGTTCCCGGAACTGGCGGGTAAGCGGCACGCCCTCCAGCCAGGTGACGGTGATCACTGGATCCTCAGGGATGACAGCGATTGGCTGGACCCCCGCTTCTTCCAGTCTGCCTGTCAGGCAGGTCTCCACCTCTCGATCTCGGACTCGGTTCAGGACTACCAGTACATCTCTTACCCTGGCCTCACGGAACATCCTGATGGCCATCTCCACCAGAACGGGGGTATCAAGATGCTGGGTTGCGGGCGGTTTCCCGGCGCGCGTCTGACTGACCATCTCCTTCATGTCGACAGCCATCTGAATCGCGGCGTTGGTAGGGTCGACCGTCACGAGGGCCCAGTCAACTCCGTTCAACACGCCACGGGCCGAGTCCTCGAAGCCCGCCTTGAAGTCCACCACTGTCACGGGCAGGGTATCGCCCACACGTATCCGCAGGTCCCTCGCGATCTTGGAGATGGGACCGTCACAGCCGGCACCGGGGCCCTTGTCTGCTAACTTGCCGGCGGTGAGGAGGGTGACCCCGTTTTCGTTACGTGTGTGGTATTCGCCGGGAAGCTTCTCCAGATCGATATCCGCGTGGGCGAGTGGCGTGGGGTCGTCAACGGGGCACGTCACGGCGCCGCCGGTGAATATCGTTCCGCCGAAATAGTCGAGCAGCGGGGCGGGCGGAACGTCGATGCCCAGTGCCCGGTGAAGACCTACGTTCGTCGAGTCCGCGTCCAGTACGCACACCTCGTACCCATGCCGGCGCAGCGCGCTCGCCACGAGCACGGTAACCGTGCTCTTTCCAGATCCTCCCTTGCCGACCACTCCTATTCTTGCTCCCGCGAGTGACCTAGTGTCGTCGTACATCCTGGTCCTCCGATACCTTGCAATGCATGAGCTGCCTTGCCGTCAGCGCGCGCCTGGCCATCGAGCGGCCTACCCCTCGAGCTCGTACAAGGCTGCCACTGTGTTATGCGCCAGGACGCGGTCCTTGGCGACGATGCAGATTGCCGGTGCCTGGACGTTCGCCAGCGTGGCTGAGTCGTGGCCGACACACTGTCCCAGCACGAGCACGAGCTGGACCCCGGCGCGGTTCAGAAGTTCTGCCTGAGCCAGGGGGTTGCAAATCATCTCCGGCTGGTTCGGACGCACCTTCTGGGAGTCGAGGATGCCGAGCTCCTCCTTGGGAATCGATCCCGTCTTGCAGCAGGCAGACGAGACCTGAAACCCGTTCGCCTCCAGGACGCGGGTCAGTAATCGAGCCTCGTTGCGGAAGCCGACGCAGAAGCTGACGCCTATGTGAGTGGCGCCCAGCCGGTGAGCGAATTCCATGGTTTCCTCTAAGCGGCACCACTCCTCGTGGTGCGCCGGTGCAAGCGCGTCTGCCGCCTCGCTCAACGTGTCCGGATCCCAGCCCTGGAACGGAATCCGCTCACTCCGCTGCTTGCGGCCGTAGAGACGGCTGTGCGAGTAGCTGTCGGCGGTATACAGTGCTGCGGCTGGATTGTGGCAGAAGCGCTCATCCCGGGCGACCAGGACTGTCACCGGTGCCTCAGACGCGCGGACGAAGATGGCCTCGTGCCCCACACACATGCCGGCGATGACGTTCAGCTGCGTTTCTTGGCTGGCAAGCAGGCGGGCCTGTCCTAACGGATCGCACTCGGACTTTTCCGGCGGCAGCCGGGCCTCCAGCATCCGGTCCCTGAGATAGAGGGCGGTGAGAACCGCCTCCCTGGCCATGTCGGGACAGTGCCCGACACCCACGCTCCTGTAACCCATTCGCTGGGCGAATTCCGCGATCTCGCGCAGCCGCGTCCAGCGGCAATAGCCCAGAGCCTCCACCAGGGCCGAGTGATAGGCGAAGTCTCGGCGGTCGTCGGTCTTGTACAGTTCCTCAAACTGCGGGAACTCGCCGCACATCGGGCAGTCCTCGGGTACGGCGTTGGGGCGCCCTGTCCGGCAGGCGAAGCTCTTACATTTCGCGCACTGAATCGACATGCTGCATGCTCCCGAGCAGTCAGTGATCCACCCTGCCACTCACTCAGCTCTCTCGACGCCCTGGCGGCGGCGCCGGCCCGTCGCTTTGTCCCCGGCAGCTCGTGCCTCCGGGAAGTAGGAGGCCGCGGCGGTCCAGAACCGCTTGCCATAGCGGGTCACGACCTGCGCCCGGCCCCTGGCCTCCAGCTCGGCCAACGCTGCATGTACCTGCTCGGTATCCCAGTGGACTAGCATCCGTTCGAGCTCTTCCTGATGGAGCGGGTGGCGGGTGATCACGGCGAGAACGGCGTCCGCCAGCGAATCGCAGGCTGTCAGCTCGACCGTGCCCGCCACTGGCATCACCGCTCGCACAGGCGCGACCTGTTCGAGGATGGCGATGGCCCGCATGAGCCCCTCCTGGTCCGGTGGCTCGAGCCACGCCTCGGCCGGCGGCCGGGTGGGCAGGTTGATGTGGATCTCGCTGGGCCGGATGCGGACCAGCTCGGCGGCGATGTCCTCCAGCGCGCCCTCCGTGTCGTTCACGCCCCTCATCAACATCACCTCGAGCCACAGATGGCCTTCGTATTCCTGGCCAAACGCGATCAGCCCCTCGATCAGGCGTTCGTACGTGAGCTCTGGGTGTGGCCGATTGATTCGACGGTAAAGCTCCGGGGTGCCGGCGTCCAGGCTCGGCAGGACCGCGTCAGCCACGCTGAGCTCGTCCCGCACCGCCGGCAGGTACAGCAGTGAACCGTTCGTGAGCACCGCTACCGGCAGTGGCGTCAGCGCCTTCACCTCACGGAGCATATCACCCAGATGAGCGTGAAGCAGCGGCTCGCCTGATCCCAGGAACGTGACCCAGTCGATCCCTTTAGACCCGTGCGCGCGAAGCGCTTCCTCCACCTCGGCCACGATTTCGTCGGGAGGGAAGTAGTCCCGGCGCTCGTTGACCAGCGGTCGACTGCGACCGAGCTGGCAGTAGATGCAATTCCAGTTGCAGGTCTTCAGCGGAATCGGGTCCACGCCAAGCGATTGGCCGAGCCGGCGGGACGTTACGGGACCGAAGACGTACTTCATCGCAACTAGAGCCGGGCTACTCGCGTTCGAGTGCCGCAAGGCGATCGGAGACATCCGCGAGCGCTTCCCGCAATTGCTGGGCTTGAGCCTTCAGCCAGGCGATCTCGTCCTCCAGCGTCGTCGCTTCGGTCGCTGGTTCCTCGTCGTCGCGCTCTCGGAGCCTGGAACGCTCCCGACAACGCTCTTTGCGTCGGCGCCGCTCGTCTCCCTGACAGCGGCCATGTCCGTGACCCTCACCGTGCCCGTGCCCGTGACCCTCACCGTGGCCGTAGCGGCAACCGCGTCCGCGTCCCTGACCTCGGCCGTGTCCCCTGTGTTCGCGACTAGCGGCTTCCTGGATATCGTCATGCAACATCGGTATCCCCTCCCCAAGGTGAAATGTTTCGCTCAGCGCAGGCATCGCGTCTGCAGAAGCCTGGGTCGCCGCATGGACCGGTACCGCCTCGCTGGCCTGGATCGCACCCTCGGGACACTCGTCCAGACAGGCGAGACAGGCATCGCAGAGCTCGGGCTCGATGCGAGCGATGCGGCCAACCAGCGAGAGGGCGTTTCTTGAGCAAACCTCCACACAGCTTCCGCAGCCGGTGCAGCGATCAGCAACGACGTAGATCACGCAGCATCCCCACCTTCGGCGTAGTGTTTCTTGACACTCTCATACGCCTGCAGAAGCCGATCAATCTCGGCGCGAGTCTGGTGTAGCTCCGCTGCCCACTCCTCGAGCGAGCGGTTGCCCTTCTGGCTTATTCGGTATAAGCGGCGCTGGGGACCCAAGCTCTGAGCCGACCACTTCGAGCTGACCAGCCCGGCGGCTTCCATCTCGCGCAGCGCACGGTATACCAGACTGGGGTCGAGGAACTCGGGCTCGAAGCCAAACTCGGCCAGCGCATCGAGGAGGGCGTACCCGTGCGCCTCGCCGCGCTGGAGCATCAGTAGCAGGCAAGGCTCCAGGAAGCTCATCACGCGCCGGCGTCTCCGTCGGTGTCGCCGGCCGCGGCCGGTGCCGCGGCCGTAGCCTCGGCCTCTGGGCATCGTTCGAAATAAGCGAAGCTGGTCCAGCGACGAACGCACTTCTGCACTGCCTGTCAGCAGTATACGCTTCTATAGACTAATAGTCAATAGAGCCTGTGTCCGTAGCTTGACTCGGGTTGACGCTCGTCTGAGCGGGCCCTGTTGCGCCGCAGCGCGCGGACGGGCCTCTGGTGGGCGGCCGTGCGGGGTGTAACTTGTGCCGCGTTGCAGCTGCAGGGCCAAATGGACTCACTGAGGAGGGGCCGACAGGATGAAAGCGACAGGAGAAGTGCAGGTGATACCTCTCGGATCGGGCGTCTCGGTGCGCAAGGAGGTGGAGAGGGCGCACGGGATCCTGGAGGATTCGGGCCTGAAGGCCGAGTTGCACGCCAACGGCACGAACGTGGAAGGCAAGTTGAGCCTGATCTTGCAGACTGTGCAGAAGATCCACGAGACGCTGCACGCCGAGGGCACGGTGCGTATCGTGAGCTACATCAAGGTCGCGACACGAACCGATAAGGAGCCGACGCTGGCGGGTAAGCTCTTCTAGGGCGCTGGCCGACAAGGCAGGACGGGGCAAGATGACGGGGGCGGTGTGGGAAGCAGTCACGCAAGCGGCGATGATCACGGCCTTCGTGGCCATGATGATGATCACGGTCGAGTACCTGAGCGTGCTGAGCCGCGGTGCGTTTCAGAATGCGCTGATCGGCTCTCGGTGGCTCCAGTACCTGGCTGCGGTGGTGTTGGGCGCGATACCGGGGTGTCTGGGCCCGTTCACGGTGGTCGCGCTCTACGCGCACCGTGTCGTTCCCATCGGCGCGGTCGTGGGCGCGATGATCGCGACCAGCGGGGACGAGTCTTTCGTCATGTTCTCGCTCTTCCCGGGGACCGCGCTGCTGCTGACGCTGGGGCTTGCGGCGCTCGGCCTGGTCGTGGGGCCGCTGGTGGATCTCTTCCTGCGGGACCTGTCGGTGAGGGAACCGTGCCCGGAACTCGTCATCCACGAGGAAGAGGCGTGCCGCTGCTTCCCCGGCAGAGAGATAGTTGAGCAGTGGCGTCGTCTCAGCCCTGCGCGCGGCGCTCTGACGGCGACCATCGTGGTCTACCTCGCTGCCGTCGTCGTAGGGCTGCTTGGCCCCCCGGAGTGGAACTGGGTACGCGTGACGCTGTTACTCGTCGGCCTGTTCGGTGGCTTCGTGGTCTCCACTGTTCCGGACCACTTCCTGGTCGATCACCTCTGGCAGCACGTCGCGGTGAAGCACGTGCCCCGCGTATTTGCCTGGACGCTTGGCGTGCTGGTGGGCGTGGCGGTTCTGAGCCAGTTCGTCGATCTGGTTTCCGTTGTCCGCGAGAACCCCTGGAGCATCCTGGGGTTAGCATTACTGCTGGGGCTGATTCCTGAGTCGGGACCGCATCTGATCTTTGTCACCCTGTTCAGCCAGGGGGCTATACCGTTCAGCATCCTGGCCGCCAACTCCATCGTGCAGGACGGGCACGGGATGCTGCCGCTGCTGGCGGAGTCGCGGAGGGACTTCCTGCTGGTGAAGGCGGTGAACCTGGTGGTGGGTTTGGCAGTGGGTGCTCCAGTGCTCTGGGGTGGGATGTAAACAGAACGCGGCGGGGGCTGGCAGCGCTGCCAGCCCCCTGATTGTCCCGCTATTCCCCTAAGCGGATCTAGAGAACGTTGAACGGGTAGTCCGGATCCTCTATCTGCTCTTTTCTCCTGTTGTTCTCTCTCAGCACGGCCTGGGCCGCCGCCAGCCTGGCGATCGGTACACGGAAGCTCGAGCAGCTCACGTAGTTGAGGCCGATCGTGTGGCAGAACTCGATGCTGCGCGGGTGACCTCCGTGTTCGCCGCAGATTCCTACCTTGAGCTCCGGGTTGGAGCCCCGACCCGACTGTACGGCGCCCTTCATCAGCCGTCCGACCCCGTGGATGTCGAGGGCCTCGAAGGGATTCTCGGGTAGGATCCCGTGCTCGACGTAGAAGGGCAGGAACTTCTGCTCCGCGTCCTCGCGTGAGAACGAGAAGGTGGCCTGGGTCAGGTCGTTGGTGCCGAACGAGAAGAAATCCGTGACCTGCGCGATGGCGTCGGCTCTGATACAGGCCCGAACGGCCTCGATCATGGTGCCAAACTTGAAGTCGAGGCTCACGCCGTAGTCCTGCTCTACCTGCTCGCGTACCTCCCGCACCAGCTCGTTGACCCGTTCCAGCTCCTTCGGCTCGGTCACCTGCGGGACCATGATCTCGCAGACGGCCTCCACCCCCTCCTGCTGCGACTCGGCCAGCGCCTCCAGGACAGCGCTGATCTGCATCTTGTAGAGTTCTGGATAGGTGATGCCGAGACGGACGCCGCGATGTCCGAGCATCGGGTTCACCTCAGCCGTCTCACGCACCTTCTGAAGGACGACCTCCCGCTTTTCGATCAGGTCGTCGATGACCTGCTTGCCTTTCGCACCCGGCAGCTCGACGCCGAGTTCCTTGATTGGCGGTAGGCTCTCCCGCAGCGACGGCTCGAGGGCGGAGAGCAGGGAGTCGGGATTCGGTTTCCCTTCCTTCAGGCGATCCCGGAGGTTCTTAAGGCTCGTCACTTCCAGGAGGAGCGATTCCAGCGAGGGGAGGAACTCGTGGAGCGGCGGATCGAGGAGCCGTATGGTGACGGGCAGGCCCTCCATCGCCTTGAAGATCTCCTTGAAATCCGCCTTCTGCACGGGACGCAGCTTATCGATCGCCTCCTGCCGCTCCTCTGCCGTTTGGGCGAGGATCATGTCACGGACGATGGGCAGGCGGTCGGCAGCGTTGAACATGCGCTCGGTGCGGCAGAGGCCGATGCCCTGGGCGCCCATCTCGCGGGCACGAGCCGCGTCCTCGGGTGCGTCGGCATTGGCGTGCACGCCCAGCCGGCGGATCTCATCGGCCCAGGCGAGTAGGGTCTTCATGTCCTCGCTGAACTCCGGGTCCACCGTGGGTACCTCGCCGAGGTAGACCGCGCCTATTCCGCCATCGATCGTGATCACCTGACCTTCGCTGATGCGCTGGTCCTTGATGACGGCGAGCTTCTCTCGGTCTCTGATCTGGATTTCCTCAGCGCCGACCACGCAGGGTTTCCCCATGCCGCGGGCGACGACGGCGGCGTGGGAGGTCTTGCCACCGCGGCTCGTCAGGATGCCGCGGGCCTGGAAGAAGCCGTGGATGTCCTCCGGTTTGGTCTCTTCCCGGACGAGAATCACGGCCTCGCCGGCCCGACCACGCCGCTCGGCCTCATCGGCATCGAACACGACCTGACCAGAGGCCGCGCCTGGGGAAGCGGGGAGCCCGCGGGCGATCGGCTCCGCCTTGGCGCTCGGGTCGATGCGGCGGTGGAGAAGCTGCTCCAGGTGGTCGGGGCTGATGCGCAGCAGCGCCTCTCCCTTGCTGAGGACCTTCTCGCTCACCATGTCCCGGGACGTCTTGACGAACGCGGTGGCGTTCATCTTGCCGTTCCGCGTCTGCAGCATGTAGAGCACACCGCGCTCTATGGTGAACTCGAAGTCTTGCACCTCGTGATACTGCTGCTCGAGAGTGTGCCGGACCTGTACAAGCTCCTGCCAGATCTCGGGCATCTCCTTCTCGAGCTCGGCGATGGGCTTGGGCGTGCGTATGCCGGCGACCACGTCCTCGCCCTGGGCGTTGGTCAAGTACTCGCCGAACAGGACGTTCTCGCCCGTCCCAGGGTCCCGGGTGAAGGCGACGCCGGTGGCCGAGTCGTCACCCATGTTGCCGAAGACCATGGTCTGGAGGTTCACCGCGGTCCCGTTGGCCATCTGGGGCGTGATCTTGAACTCGCGCCGGTAGTCCACCGCCCGCTTGCCCATCCAGGAGCGGAACACCGCCTCGATGGCCATCTCGAGCTGCTTCCAGGGATCTTGCGGGAACTCGGTGCCCAGCTCCTTCAGAATCACCTGCTTGTAGTCCTGGCAAATTCTCTCGAGCGAATCGGCGCTGAGCTGGTGGTCGAATGTCGCGCCCTGTTTCTTCTTGGCGGCTTCCAGAACCTCGACAAAGCTCCGCTCCCCCGTTCCCATGGCGATTTCGCCGAACCCCTGGATGAGCCGGCGGTAGGCGTCATAGGCGAAGCGCGGGTTGTTGGTTGCTTCAGCGAACGCCGCCACCACAGCGTCGTTCATTCCGAGGTTGAGAATGGTGTCCATCATGCCCGGCATGGACAGCGCCCCACCCGAGCGCACCGACACCAACAGCGGAACCTCACGGCCACCAAGGACCTTACCGGTCTTCGCCTCGAGCTTCCTGATGTGCGCGCGGACTTCCTCCATCAGGCCATCCGGTAACCGCCGCTCGCCGGCGTAATACTCCCGGCAGGCCTCGGTCGTGATCACGAAGCCGGGGGGCACCGGCAACCCGATCTGCGTCATCCGGGCAAGGCCGGCGCCTTTTCCGCCAATGAGCTGTTTGTCGCTGCTGTCGGCTGCCTCGAACGCGTAGACATGCCTGGTCACCCCCATGCCGATCTCGCTCCCTCTCCTTGCCACACGTTGCCGTTGGGAAAAGTAGGGAGACTAATTGTATCTGTAAGTCACCGAGAAGTCACCCCGCCAGCTCGCCATCGAGGTGCCCGGAGATGCCAGCCGCTGAGGCGTTGGGACCGGGCAGGGCCAACCGGACTTCGCTGTTCCAGGTCGCCTGCCGGCGCGGCAGGGGGCGTTCTGTGCCTTTACCCTTGACCGGCAGAAGGCCGGGCAGCTAGCGTCGATGCACGGCTAGCATAGAGAGGGAGCGCTCGGAATCGCACGGCGTAGGAGGAGCCAGAGATGCGCACGCTGCTGAAGGTGGAGCGCGGGACGATCGTGCACTTCGCGAAGTGGGTCGGCGCCTTCTTGGCCCTGCTGGCGATCGTCGTGCTGGTGGTGTCCAGACTGGGCAGTCCTGACGTCATTCTGCTTACGGATGGGCCCATCGCCGATTGGCCAGCCTACGGGGGCGATCCCTACGGGACCCGGTACTCCCCGCTGACGCAGATCACACGCGAGAATGTGAAGCAGCTGGAGGTGGCCTGGACTCATCGCACGGGCGACGTGTCCGACGGCTCCACGTACCCACGCAAGACCTCGTTCGAGGCCACACCGATACTGTTCCACGGGACGCTCTACCTCAGCACGCCCTTCAGCCGTGTCATTGCCCTGGACCCCGAGACGGGTGAGGAGCGCTGGACGTACGACCCGAAGATCGACCTCTACCAGCCTTACTCCGAGAGTCTGGTGTCGCGCGGGGTGGAGGCCTGGGAGGACCCGGAGGCGGGCGAAGGGGAGTCGTGCGGGTGGAGGATCTTCTTCGCCACGTTGGATGCGCGGCTGTTGGCCCTGGACGCGGCGACGGGCGAGCCATGCCGGGGTTTCGGGGTGGGCGGCGCGGTCGAGCTCAAAGTCGGTGTCGGCGATGTGGAGCGCGGCGAGTACGAGGTGACATCGCCGCCCGTTGCGGTGGGCGACGTGGTCGTAGTCGGCTCGGCGCAGGGCGACAATCGCCGGGTCGAGGTGGAGAAGGGGGACGTTCGGGGCTTCGACGCCCGGAGCGGTGCGCTGCGCTGGACGTTCCAGACCGTCCCGCGGACCCCGGACTCGCCCGGCTGGGAGGAGTGGGAACCGGAGAGCGCACGTCGCACCGGGGCCGGCAACGCGTGGGCGCCTCTCGCCTCGGATCCGGAGCGTGATCTCGTCTTCATCCCCACCGGAAGCGCGGCCCCTGACTTCTACGGCGGTGAGCGAGCGGGGAGCAACGTTTTCGCCAACTCCGTCGTGGCCTTGCGGGCCTCCACCGGTGAGCTGATCTGGCACTTCCAGGTCGTGCACCACGACCTGTGGGACTACGACGTGGCCTCGCAGCCAGCGCTGATCACCGTTCGTCGGGATGGGGAAGAGATCCCCGCTGTGGCTCAGGCTACGAAGATGGGTCACATCTTCATCCTGCACCGCGAGACCGGCGAGCCGCTGTTTCCGGTGAAGGAACGCCCCGTTCCTGCCAGCACCGTATCGGGCGAGCAAGCGTGGCCGACCCAGCCCTTTCCCGTGATCCCCGCACCGCTACAGCCGGAGCGCATGACGCCGGATTCGGCTTGGGGACTCACACCGTGGGACCGTGGCAAGTGCCGGCAGAAGATGGAGCGGCTCAGGTACGAGGGGATCTTCACACCGCCGAGCCTCGAGGGCACGCTGGAGTATCCCAGCATGATCGGCGGAGCTAACTGGGGCAGCCTGGCTGTCGATCGCGAGCGTCGCCTGATGGTCCTGAATATGAGCCGCTTCGCGAGCTGGGTGCGGCTGATTCCCCGGGACGAGTTCGACGCTGCCCAGAGAGCCCCGGATGCGGGGGGTCAGTTCACCGCCCAGGCGGGGACGCCGTACGGCATGAACCGGGACCCGCTGGTGTCACCGTGGGAGATCCCGTGCACGCCTCCCCCCTGGGGAACGCTCGTGGCCCTCCATGTCGATACCGGTGAGAAGCTCTGGGAGGTGCCGTTGGGCACGTTACGGGATATCGCGCCCGTGCCGCTCCCCATCAGGTACGGGACACCGAACCTGGGCGGCCCGATCGTAACGGCGAGCGGGTTGGTCTTCATCGCCGCTGCGATGGACGACTTTCTGCGGGCCTTCGACGTGGAGACCGGGGAAGAGCTGTGGAAGGGCCGGCTGCCGGCAGGTGGGCAGGCGACACCGATGACGTATCGCGTACGGCCCGAGGGAAGGCAGTATGTCGTCATAGCTGCGGGGGGACATGCCGGGCTCGGCACCAAGCTCGGGGATCACCTTGTGGCGTTCGCCCTGCCCAATTAGTCGGGGGCTCTACTCGTCGGAGCGCCTGGCCTTGTAGATCTCGCGGGCCTCCGGCTCGGCCCGCTCACAATCCTCGCAGTCCGCTCCAATCTCCTCGCAGGGCACGCCGTCGGCCTGTGCTTCACCGCAAGGCGGGCCTCCGGTGTCCACAAGCCTCTCCGCCTTCACGGTCGTCGTCTCGCGCTGGGGATCGTCCACGTGTCCTCGCGATCAGCAGCCAAAGGTGCTATCGGAGCCTCTTCAGCAGCAAATCTACGGCGCGTCTGTCGCACTGGCAAAGACCCGGCGCGACGCGCCGCGGCAGCGGAGGCAGGTCTGCGCGGGCAGGCCGCCAGGACCGCTTGAGCGAGGAAGGCTGGCGGACCAGGCTCATCGCCTCCGTTGGCCACCACACCAGGGAGTGGCGGCGCCAATCGGGGCGGGATGCACCGTTGCTGGGACACTATTGCACGGCAGTGGGTGGGCCGGGTCGGAGCGTGCGGCTGACAACTTCTTGTGACGAAGTAAGTTACGGGGCTCAGGTGTCCGGGCGAACCGTTGGCACGAAGTCAGCGTGGGAGGGGAGGCGTGGGAATGAAGTTAGTGGGGGTAGACGTTTGCTCCAATACTTAACTAGGTTTACAATTGCCCTGGTTGACAAACACGCGCAACCTGCTCGGGCCCGCAGTCCGTTTCCGGCCCGCAGTAACAAAGTGGAGGGTAGTAACTCATGGTCGCGACCGACCGCCCTCAGCTCATCCGAGATCTATTAGGCAGCGCGCAGGTCTTCGCTGACGCTGTCGACCGGCTGATGCAGGAGCGTTTGGAGGCCGTCGTTGGCTTCCGCGGCTGGCTCGCCCGGGCCACGGAGCAGCTGAGCTTCTCCCAGCTGAAGCTGCTGAAGCTCGTGGCCCGCACCGAAGCCTACAACATCAGCCAGGTCGCCGCATTCATGGGCGTCAGCAACGCTGCCGCCAGCAAAGCTGTTGACCGGCTCGTGCGGCGGAAGCTGTTGCGACGAAGCGAGTCGGAGGGGGATCGCCGGGCGGTTGAGCTGGCAGTCACCGACGAGGGGCGTCGCATTCTGGAGCAATACGACGCCGTGACGACCAGGACGCTGGGGGAGATCTTCCGTGATTTCCCGGCCGACGAACTGCAGCAGGCGGCGGACTTGCTGGATCAGCTCTCGGTCAGCCTTGTTGAGCGCGGCAATGTGGACGATGAGGAGGCTTGCTTCCGCTGTGGCGTGTACTTCCGCGAGGAGTGCTTGCTGCGGGAGAAGAGACAGTGTAGCTGCCACTTCCGCGTGAGGGTGAGTAAGAAGCCCGCCTTGCTCTCGGGGCGGGAGAACGGGTTCGGAAGCCTCGGTTGGAGAGAAGATGGTCTCGTTGAGGCTGCCAGCCGAGTCGATCCTGGCTAGGAGGGCGCAGAATGTCGCTTGACGAAAGCGTTCGAAACAATGGTGGGCCCCGTATCGGCGTGTATGTCTGTCACTGCGGCGCCAATATCGCAGGGACGATCGACGTAGAGGAGGTGGCACGGTACGCGTCCGAGCTGCCTGGAGTCGAGGTAGCGCGCGATTACAAGTACATGTGCTCTGACCCCGGGCAGGAGCTGATCAAGCAGGACATCCGCGACCACGGCCTCGATCGAATCGTTGTGGCCTCATGCTCGCCGTCCCTGCACGAGAAGACCTTCCGCGACACGACGGCGGACGGCGGTGTGAACCGCTTCTATTTCCAGATGGTGAACATCCGCGAGCACGACTCATGGGTGCACGCAGATAGGGAGGCGGCGACCGACAAGGCCAAGGATCTCGTTCGGGCCGCGGTGCGACGCGTGAGACACCACAAGGCGCTTGAGATAAGGCGGGTGCCGGTGCACGACGAGGTGCTTGTCGTGGGCGGCGGGATCGCCGGTATCCACGCGGCCCTCACGCTCGCGAACGCCGGGAAGCACGTGTACCTGGTAGAGCGTGAGCCGACGATCGGCGGGCACATGGCGAAGTTCGACAAGACGTTCCCGACGTTGGACTGCGCTGCCTGCATCCTCACACCGAAGATGACTGCGGTGAAGGCTCATCCGAACATTACTCTCTGGAGCTTCTCCGAGGTTTCGGAGGTGGATGGGTATGTGGGCAATTTCGAGGTAACGGTCAAGCGCAAGCCCCGCTACATACTCGAGGATGTGTGCGTCGGCTGCTTGGAGTGCATCGAGGGCTGCGTCTACAAGAAGGGCAAAGTGGTCGACGACTTCAACCTGGGCTTGAGCACGCGCAAGCCGATCTACATCCCCTTCCCGCAAGCCGTCCCGCAGATCCCGGTCATCGACCCAGAGACCTGCATCGAGTTCAAGAGTGGGAAATGCAAGAAGACCTGTCTGGATGCGTGCGGAGACCGTGGTGCCATCGATTTCGGGCAAGAGGAGAAGCTCGAAAAGATCAAGGTCGGGACCATCATCCTGGCGACGGGCTTCAAGGCTTTCGATCCCAAGCGTATCCCGTACTACGGCCATGGCGTCTACCCGAACGTTTACAGCGCCCTTGAGGTAGAGCGGTTGGTCAATTCCTCGGGACCTACGGGCGGCGAGATCGTTCTGCGTGACGGCGCGAAACCTAACGCGGTCGGCATCATCCATTGTGTTGGCAGCCGCGACGAGAACACGAACCTCTACTGCTCACGCGTGTGCTGCATGTACTCCCTGAAGCTAGCGCACCTCATCAAGGAGAAGACCGACGCTGAGGTCTACAACTTCTACATCGATATCAGGACGCCGGGTAAGGCGTTTGAGGAGTTCTACAACCGTATTGCGGAGGAAGGGGTGCACTTCATTCGGGGCAAGGTGGCTGAAGTGTATCCCGAGGCGGGGGGGAATGGTCGGCTTGTCCTGCAGGCAGAGGACACGCTGCTGGGTGTGATGCGCAAGATCCCGGTGGACATGCTGGTGCTTGCCGTAGGACTGGAGGCTCAGGCGGATGCGGAAGAAGTCAGGCGTATCTTCAACATAACCTGCTCCAGCGGGGGTTGGTTCATGGAACGGCATCCCAAGCTGGCACCAGTGAACACCTTCACCGACGGGATCTTCCTCGCCGGGGCCTGTCAGGGTCCGAGGGACATACCCGACGCGGTTGCGCAGGCGGGGGCGGCAGCCTCGGAGGCGCTTGCTCTCATCGACGGAGGCTACGTGGAGCTGGAGCCCAACACGGCCTACATCACCGAGGAAGACTGCTCGGGGTGCAAGACTTGCATTTCTCTCTGCCCGTACAGCGCTATCTCGTTCCGGGAGGACAAGAAGAAAGCCGAGATCAACGAAGTGCTCTGCAAGGGATGCGGCGTGTGCGTCGCGGCGTGTCCCTCAGGGTCAATAGGTCAGAATCTGTTTGAAGACGACGAGATCTTTCAGGAGATCGAGGGGTTACTGGCGCATGGCTGACCAGACAAAGACACAGTTCGAGCCGAGGATTGTCGCCTTCTTTTGCAACTGGTGCACGTACCTGGCTGCAGACTTGGCCGGAACGGCTCGCATGAGGCACGCGCCGAATGCGCGCGTGGTGCGCGTGATGTGCACGGGCCGTGTGGATCCGCAATTCGTGCTGGAGGCCTTCGCGAAGGGGGCGGACGGAGTCCTGATCGGCGGTTGCCATCCCGGCGACTGTCACTATCAGGAGGGGAACTACAAGGCGTTGCGGCGCTACAACCTCCTCAAGCGGATGCTGAAAGAGATGGGTATCGAGGAGGAGCGCTTCCGTTTGGAGTGGATCTCGGCTTCCGAGGCCGACCGACTGAAATGGGTTGTTGACGATATGGTGGAGAAGCTCAGAGCCCTCGGGCCGCTTCACCTGGAGACGCCGGACGAAGTCTTTCCGGAGGGGGTGGGGGTCGCATGAGTGCGAAACCGAAAGTCGCATTCTACTGGTGCGCCTCGTGTGGCGGCTGCGAGGAGGCGGTTGTAGACCTGGCCGAGAAGATCCTCGATGTCGTTGAGGCAGTCGATATCGTCTTCTGGCCAGTGGCCCTCGACTTCAAGCGCAAGGATGTCGAGGCGATGGAGGATGGCTCGATCCTCGCCACCTTTGTGAACGGTGCGGTCCGCACCACCGAGCAGGAAGAGATGGTTCAGCTGCTGCGGAGGAAGTCGAAGCTGCTCATCGCCTTTGGCGCCTGCGCGCACCTGGGCGGGATCCCCGGCCTGGCCAACCTCTGGGATAGGAAGAGCATCTTCGAGACGGTCTACCTGGAGGCCCCTAGCACCGAGAACCCGGACGGCGTCTTCCCGCAGATGGAGCACGAGGCGAACGGGCATACCGTGACCCTTCCCGGCTTCTTCAACACCGTGCGCGCGCTTGACCAGGTGGAGGGAGTAGAGGTCGATTACTACATACCGGGCTGCGCGCCCACGCCGAAGATCATCTGGCAGGCGGTCGAGATTCTGTTGAGCGGGGACTTGCCGCCTAAGGGAACGGTCGTGTCGCCTGACGTGGCGCTGTGTGAGGAGTGTCCTCGCAAGGACACCCGTCCCGAGAAACTGGCCATAACGGAGTTCAAGCGTCCGCACCAGGTGCTGATCGATGAGGGCAAGTGCCTGCTGGCGCAGGGACTGCTGTGCATGGGGCCGGCGACTCGCGCCGGCTGTGAGGCCCTTTGCGTAAGCGGGAACATGCCTTGCACAGGCTGCTTCGGTCCGACCAGTCGGGTGAAGGATCAGGGCGCGAAGATCCTCTCGGCCATAGCGTCGATCGTTGACAGTGACGATGAGGAGCAGATCGCGAGCATCGTGGAGAGGATCCCTGACCCGGTGGGGACGTTCTACCGGTACAGCCTGCCCGCCTCACTGTTGCGCCGGAAGAAGTTGGAGGCCACGTGAGGCGTCGGTGAAGCGCGCACGACGCGGCGAGTCGCGAAAGGGTGACGGAGTGTACGCTGGGCAAGTAAGAGCGGTGCGATGAGACGGATAGCCATCAGGCTGATGTCGAGCTTCTTGCTGATCATCGTGATCGTCAGCGCGATTTTCAGCGTGGTGGGCATCCGGTTTATCGGGAACCGGGTTGTGGCCGAGGCCCAGAACAGAGTCGAGATGGATCTCAACGCCGCTCGAGAGATTTATCTGGCCTACTTGAGCGATGTCTACGACGTGATCCGATTCACTGCTGTC
>JBDHKG010000179.1:0-2917 GCA_039586495.1 Gemmatimonadota bacterium
ATGAGAACCCGGTTGGAAAGCGAATGCTCTATGGCACGTTGCCAGGCATGGAGGAGAACGAGGAAGACTTCCTGTACACCATCGTCGGGGTCGTCGGGCAGATAAGGCAAAACGACCTGACACAAACCGAGCACGTCGGGGCGTACTACCGCACTTACAAGCAGCGACCCCTCGGACATCTCACGCTCGTGACTCGAACGGCGGTGGAGCCAGCGACCCTGACGGCCCCGATCCGGCAGGCCGTCAGCCGGATCGACCCCGATCTCCCGTTCTACTATCCTGAGACCATGGAGCAGCGCGTCGCCGAGTCGCTCGTGTCGCGTCGTACCCCCATGCTGCTGCTCGTGGCCTTCGCGGGGGTGGCCCTCATCCTGGCGGCCGTCGGTATCTACGGCGTCCTGGCTTACTCGGTCACGCAGCGGACGCGGGAGCTGGGAATCCGAGTGGCCCTCGGAGGCAGCCCACAGCAGGTTTTCCGTTTGGTGATCTCCCAGGGTCTCCGGGTGCTCGGTCTGGGTCTCGTGATCGGCCTCGTCGGCAGTCTGCTCCTGGTCCGGCTGATCCAGGCGCTCCTCTACGGTGTCCAGCCGGCGGACCCTGTGGTGCTGACCGCCGTGGTTCTGACCCTGGCTGCGTGCGGCATCGGCGCCTGCCTGCTGCCAGCGCGGCGCGCGACCCGAATCGACCCGGTCGTGGCCCTGAATACCGAGTAGCGAATCACGCGTCACTACTCCAGCTTCCTGCGCAGAGCCGAGTCTTCTTGACGGCATGGCAGCTTCTTCCCACTGTGTACCCGCTTTACTGTCGATCTCATTCCCATCCCCGACCCACCTTTACCCAGGAGAAAGCTATGCTCAGAAAAACGTGCGGGGTGGTTGCGCTCGTAGTACCGCTCCTCGCCGGCCCTGCGCTGGCGCAGCAGGTGGCGGTTGACGTGAGCGGATTCGGGGGTGTATACCTGCCGCTGACCGACTGGCAGTTCAGTGACGAAGTGGCCCAGGCGGGGGGCTTCAGCGAGGCCGTGGCCGAGCAATCTGGGGCTGTCCTGTTCGGCGGACGGCTGACCCTCTGGGTCACAGACGTGTTAGGCGTCGAGGCTGGGTTCGCCTACGCGCTCAGTGACATCGAGGTGGAGGCCACTACGGTGGGCGTCGGTAGCGAGGACATCTGCGGACAGGATTTCGCCGGCGAGCCCTTCGAGTGCGATGCGAGCGTGTGGCTGGCCAGCGTCAAGGGCCTCTATCGCTTCGCCCCGCAGCCCGGCGGGATCTGGGCTATCCACATCGGCGGCGGGCTCGCAATGATCGGCCGGACTGGCGACGCCTATGACGAGACGGAAGGCACGACGGATGTAGGTGGCGTCGTCAACATCGGCGCGACCTTCGACGTAGCGCCTCAGGTAGCGATCCGCCTCGACGTAGAGGACTACCTCTACTCCGTGAAGCTCGAGGAGGAGGGCGGTCTGGAGCTGGGAGACTCGCAGTTCCAGAACGACCTCGTCTTCACCGGCGGGATCGTGGTCAAGCTCGGTCGTTGATTCTAGCTTCGACCAAGACAGGGGGTGCGGTGCCTCTCCGCGCCCCGACAGGCCGCCGGTCCTTAGCCAATCAAGGAACAGAACCGATGCTCAAGGAGATCAGGATCGAGGATCTGAACCCCGAGGCGTTCATCGCTGAGAAGGTAAAGGACATCTCCGCCACCGTCGGCGACGGTACCGCGATCAACGCCCTGTCCGGCGGTGTCGACTCGTCCACGGTCACCCTCCTCGGACACCGCGCTTTGCGAGAGCGGCTCAAGACCTACTTCATCGAGAACGGGCTCATGCGCCGCGGCGAGCCGGAACAGGTGGTCTCGACGTTCCGCGACCTCGGAGTCCACGTCGAGCTCATCGACGCCCGGAAAGAGTTCTTCGCGACGCTCAAGGGGATCACCGACCCCGAAGAGAAGCGGGAGGCCGTCACCCAGACCTTCTACCGCGACGTCTTCGGCCGGCTCGTCCGGGAAAGTGATGCGCGATTCCTCCTCCAGGGTACGATCCTGACCGACGTCGATGAGACGGTCGCGGGCATCAAGCGCCAGCACAACGTCTTCGAGCAATTGGGCATCGACCCCGAGAAAGCCTTCGGCTACCGGATCATCGAACCGCTGGCCCAGATCCGAAAGGACGGTGTCCGCCGGGTCGCCGAAGCCCTCGGGCTGCCCAAGTCGATCTACAACCGCATGCCCTTCCCCGGTCCGGCACTCGCCGCGAGGGTGATCGGCGAGGCCACGCCCGAGCGCATCGAGACGGTACGGATTGCCAACGCGATCACCGAGGAAGAGCTCGCCGACGTGGACGCCTTCCTGAAGCTCGCGATCCTGCACGAGGACAGGGTCACGGGCATGCGCGAGGGCAAGCGGGACTTCGGCCTGCAGATCGAGGTGCGTTGCTGGGACAGCGTGGATGCCCGCGAAGGCACACCTGCTGCGCTCCCCTGGGAGACCCTGCGCCGGCTGGCGGACCGGCTGGTCGCCGAGGTGCCCGGCGTCGTGAGCGTGACCTACAACCTGGCGACCAAGCCGCCCTTGACCATGGAGGCGGTCTAGGGCGCGCGCCGGCCACAGGCAACACTTGCAGCCCCTGCGCCGTCCAATAGGTTGATCACGGGCGGGACTCGCCATCTCAGCGCCCGTGACACAGTATCAGGTTTCCATGCACTCTTTCGCGAGGTGAAACCATGAGACGAGCTCTGGCCACTGCCCTTGCCATCGCCTCGGCTCCTGTTGTCTTCCAGTCGCATCACGCACTCGCCCAGACCGAGGTAGCCAAGCTGCGACTGAACGACCGCATCGAACGCGAGCTCTCCGCGGGCGAGACTCACGTGTTCCGCATCGACCTGCGCGACGACCAGTTCCTGTTCGCGACTGTAGGACAACC
>JBDHKG010000086.1:0-22187 GCA_039586495.1 Gemmatimonadota bacterium
TCGAGGTCCGCCAGCAATCCCGGCACGTCGTCCACGAAGCCGGGCATCACCACGCGCTCCGCGACGCCAAGCGAGCGAGCCAGCCCCCGCAACTCGTCCCAGTCCGGGCCGTCGCCCGCGATGACCAGCCACAGGTCCGCGACCTCGAGGCTCGCGAACGCCTTGATCAGGTCCGGGAACCCTTTCTGCCAGTTCAGGTGGCCGATCCCACCGATCAGCTTCGCCTCGGCGGGCACCCCCAGCCACGCGCGGCACGCACCCGGCCGTGCTCCGGCCGGATCATAGCGGTCCAGCTCGATCCCGTTCGGGATCACCACGACCCGGGACGGGGAGATCCCGTGACGGTCGGTCAGCGCTGCCACGGACTCACGGTTGACGACGATGTAACGATCGACCAGGCGATCCGTCGTGAAGTCGACCAACCGGTACATGGCTTTCCGCCATCGCTCCCTCACCTCGTAGCGGCTCGAGATCATCGCCGTCGTGGACAGCACCGCCGGCACCCGCGCCAGCCGCGCGGCGAGCCGGCCGAACGGGTCACCTCGACCCTGCGTATGGACGATGTGCGGCCGGCGGCGCCGGAACTCCCTCGCCAGCGCGAGCACGGTGTCCAGCCGACGCTTCCTGCGCATCTCGGCGGCGATCACGGGCACGCCGAGATCGTGCAGCTTTTCGACGAAGACGCCCCCGGGCGAACAGGCCACGGCCACCTCGTAGCGGGTGCGTGGCAGCCCGCGTACCAGCTGCAAGAACGTACGCTCCCCGCCGCGGAAGCTGATGTTGTCCACGACGTAGACGATGCGAGTTGGCTCTGGTCGCTTTCCCATGCGCATGACTCACATGGCCGACGGTGAGGCCGCGACACGCAACCCCTCGTAGCCTTCCAGATAGGCGGAGAGCACGGCCTCGCGGGTGAACCGCTCCCGCGCCCTACGCCGCGCTGCCGCTCCGAACCGGGCCGCCAGCTCGGGATCGCGCAACAACTCAAGCAGTGCTTTGCTGAGCGCCTCGACGTCGTCCACCGCTACCAGGCTTCCCGTGACCCCTGGCTCCACGACCGCGCGAGCGCCGCGGGTCTCCGTGGCCACCACGGGCCGGCCGAGCGCCGCCGCCTCCGCCAGGCTCATCCCGAAGCCTTCGCGTCGCGACGGAAGCACGACCAGATCGCTCGCCGCGACGAGCGGCGCGACCCGGTCCTGGAACCCGCGCCACACGACCGCCGCGCCGGCAGGTGAACCCACCTCCCGCAGGAACCGCTCATGAGAGTACGCGCCGCGCTCACCCTCCAGAGCGCCTCCCACCACCAGCAGCCGCGCTCGCTCTTCCTGCTCCGCCACACGCGCGAACGCCCGCGCCAGCGTGCGCATCCCCTTCGCCGCGGCGGTCCGCCCGAAGTAGCCAATCACTCGCAGGTCGGGCGAAAAGCCGAGACGCTCGCGCGCCCGCTGGCGGAGCGCTTCCGCACTCTCCTCATCCAGAAGGAATTCGGGCGCCAGGCCCGCACCACCCGCCGGCAGCGTGCGCACGCGTTCGTCGGGGATGCGCGCCTTCGCGACACAGTCGGCGGCGTCCTCCGCGTTCACGGCGAAGACCAGGTCGGTCGGGCGGCCCAGCCAGCGCTCCGTGCGAGTGAAGAGGGCACGCTGCCAGCGCGGAACCGCCGCCTCCCAGAACGAGCCGTGCATGGTATACACCACTCTCACTCCCGGCCGCCGCGCGGCGAGCCGGGTGACGATGGCCGCGGCCGGCGTATGCACGTGCACCAGATCGAAGCGACGGGCCCGGATCAGCGTACGCAGCGCGCCCAGTGCATGGAGATTCCGCCACGCGAGCAGACCGCGGGAGATCGGCAGCCGCTGGACCGGGAAGCCCTGGCCCTCGAGAGCCTCGAGCCCCGACCCCGGCCCGGTGGCGAACTCGACTTCGTCGCCAACCTCCGCCAGCGCCTGCGCCAGCGGGACCACAAAGCGCAGCGCCGTGATCGGAATCGCCGTGACCTGAAGGACACGCATCGAACCGCCGCTCCTAGCCCCCGCCTCCGCTATCCCTCACCGACCAGGCCTCTCAGGAAGACGCGCAATCGCTCAGCCTGGATCGACCAGTCGAAAAGCTCCACCGCACGCTCCCTTCCGGCGCGCCCCAACCGTGCCGCCAGCTCACGGTCCTCGAGTACCCGGATCACTGCAGCCGCGACCTCTGATGTAACGCAGGGATCGACCCGGAACCCCGTCACGCCATCCGCGATTGACTCGTCGGTGCCGCCACCTAGACCGCCGATGACCGGCACGCCGCAGGCGCCGGCCTCGACGTAGACGATCCCGAAGCCCTCGATCGGAACGTCCCTGGCCACCTCGCGGCTCGGCTGCACCATGACATCCGCCGCTCGATAGTAGGAGGGTAACTCGGAGGTGGGCACAAACCCGGCGAACACCACGTGCCCTTCCAGCCCCAGCCGCCGCACCAGCTCCTCCAGGACAGGCCGATACGGTCCCTCACCCACGATCAGATACACCGCTTCCGGCACCTCCGCCCGCACCTCAGCAAGCCCCCGGAGCACCGTGTCGTGCCCTTTCCACTCCACCAGCCGCGCAACGGACAGCAAGACTCGCCGGTCACCCAGGCCGTGGCGGTGCCGCACACCCTCAGGGTCACCAGCGTCAGGGCGGAAGTCCGAGGTGTCCACGCCCGGGTTCACCTTGAGGAACCGTTGATCCTCACGCACCCCGCGCTCCAGGTACTGCTGGCGGGTGAAATCGCTGATAACCACGAGGAAATCGGCGGAGTTGAGAGCGCCCACCATCGCGCGCCGGACGTGACGCCAGCCCAGGTAGCGGTGAAGCTCACCACCAAAGAGCATGACTCCGTAGCGCACGGCGCCGGCTCGACGCAAGCGCGGACCGAGTGGTCCGAGATAGAGATGCCCCAGCAGAGTGACGTCTACGCCTTCCTCTCTCACTAGCTGGAGCGCGTGCCTGTGAAACAGCGTCCACTGCGCCATCGCCACGTAAGCGATGCGAGGCCAGCGCAGGAACTGTAGCCGGCTTCGCCTCATGAACGCCGGCGGTGAGATCGGAATGCGCCGGCGATGGATGGCGAAGGGTTGTGCGCCGTCGAAATCCGCCACGTCACGCGCCGCAGGTGCCAGCACCGACAGCTCACCGCGCAGGCAGCGAGCGAGCTCGTAGTAGTACGTGGATATCCCGCCCGCCAGAGCTGGCAGGAAATCCTGGGTGAGCAGCAGCGCTCTCAAACCACTACCTCCTCAGGGCGGCTCTCCTCAGAACCCTGCGACTCCGAGGTGCCGTAAGCAGCCACGGCCAGCGCTGCCAGGAACCAGTAGACCTGACGCACGCGGACCGCCACGAACGGGCTACCGGCCAACCCCGCCAGTGCCAGCCCCACGGTCGCCGCCAGCCAGGCGAGGGCCAGACCGCTCAAGTCCCCGCTCGAGGAGCGATACGCGGTATGCGCCGTACGCAGAGCGCGCCAAAGCAGCCACAGAAACGCCAGCAGCCCGACCACGCCCGTGTAGTACAGCGTCACCAGGTATTGATTGTCGAGGTATCCGGGCGGCAACGCCGCAGGCCCGAACCCGAGCAGCGGCGACACGCCCAACACCTCGGGCAGACGGCGCTGCCACGCGTGAACACGCGTGGCGTACGGGTCGGCGCCTGTGTAGGGATCCGGCGCAGCGGTGACGATGGACACCGCGCGCTCCTCCACGACCTCCGGCACTACGAAGGGCAGCGCCAGCGCCAGGAGCACGGCCGGGACGACCAGCCGACGGTTGCGCACCCAGACGAGCGTGGCGATCGCCGCCGCCGCACCGACGTAGCTCTGCCGGGAGAACGTGAAGAGGAGCGAATAGGCGACGGGCAGCGCCGCCAGCGTCAGCACGATGCGGACGCCGCGGGACCGCTGGGTGAGAAACAGGCTGGCGAGCGTGGCCAGCAGTACGACGAATGTGAGCCCCAGCAGGCTGTAGCCCCCGTGACCGGCGGGCCCGATGATCGCCTCGCCGGCGGCGCGGCTCCCGTGTTCCAGCACCCCCCAGATCCCCAAAGCGGCGGCGGAGCCACAGAAGACGTAGGTGAAGAGACGAATGTCTCGCTCTCGGCGGAGAGTCGACACCGTTATGATATAGAGGAACGCGACCTCCACCGTCTTCAGGGTGAAGAACGAGGCACTATACAGCTCCGGCGAGAGCCCGGCGGTCCCGCGATAGGCGCCCCACAGAAGCGCGGCGATCTCGACCACGATCACCGCGAAGATCGGCCGGTTGAGCGGCGTCGAGGGCCAGCGCTCCCGGCCCAGAGCCAGGCGCGCCAGCCAGGCTGCCGCCAGTGGAGCCATCAACAGGTCCTCGGTTCGCAGGGGTATCGAGAGCGGCAGCTCCGGCAGCAGGACCATGGCGGGGATGACCGCCAACAGAGTGATGCGGAGATCGAAGAGCGCGGCGGCCGCGATCGCCAGCCCGACGAGGACGATGACCGCGAGCACGCCAAGTTGCCCAACGGCCAGACCAGCGAGCAGGGCCAGGGCGGCGCCACTAACGGCGACGATGATCGTTCGTCGTCTCACCAATCGAGAACCAAGTATGTCCAAGGCGGGAGACGGGAGCATCCCGGAGCGGAGGGCTGCCTAAAGATCGACCGCGCCGCCAGCGCCGTCAACGCCGTGTCACAGCGGATGTTGCGATATCGGCGGCCGCGCATTCTCTTAGAGTGGCTCCCCTGCCCACCCGCCTCTCTCACGACAGGGATGAAGATCGCGGTCCTCACCCAGTACTACCCGAGTTCCGAGAACCCGGGAAGCGGCGTCTACGTGCACACCCGCGCCGCCGCTTACCAGGCGGCCGGCCACTCGGTGCGCGTATATCGGGTGCGCCCGGGTCCGGCAACCGCGAGTGAGCTTGAAGGCGTCAGAGTGCTGGCGGCCGAGGCAGAGCCGGTGAGGGCCGAGTACGAGCGATTCGCTCCCGATGTCCTGGCCGTGCATACGCCCCACCCCAGCGCCGCGCACACCCGGCTTGCCGCGGTCCTGCCCACCCCGAGGGTGGCGTGGGTCCACGGATTCGAGGCGATGCTCACGGCGTTCCGCGGGTATCACCGCGGTCTCGACCGTGCCCTCTCAATGCTTCACGATGCCCGCAAGCTGTGGCGACTGCGGCGCTGGCTGGCCGGCGCGGATGCGGTGATCTACGTGTCGGATTGGATGCGCCGTGCAGCGGAGCGCAGCCTCGGGTTCCGCCACTCACAAACCGAGGTCATCGCGAATCCGGTCGATATGGACCGCTTCACGCCCCGGCGTGCTCCCTTCACCGATGACAAGCCACAGGGCCTCGCGCTCCGACCGCTGCGCGATGTGCAGGGACTCGACGTGGCCGTGAAAGCCTATGCGGGACTACGCGACACCGAGCTGGTCATCATCGGGACAGGGCCGGAGGCGGCGCGTCTGCGGGCCGAAATCACGAGGCGGAACGCGCCAGCGCGGCTCGAGGAACGCGCGCTGCCGCACGATCAGGTCCCTGCCCTGATCTCCGCTTTCGATTACTTCGTGGTGCCCTCGCGCAGCGCGACCCAGTGCCTGGCGATGTGCGAGGCGATGGCCTGCGGGCTACCGGTCGTGGCAACGCGAGTCGGCGGCATACCCGAGTTTGTGCGCGACGGCCAGGATGGGTTCCTCGTGCGACCGGGACGACCTGCGGACCTACGCCGCGCCATCCTCCGGCTGGTGAACGAACCGGAGCGCGCGAGAGAGATGGGCCGGCAGGCGCGAGATTGCGTCGAGATGAAGTGCTCCGCCGCACGTACGGTCCCGCGTGAGCTGGACCTGCTGGCCAGGGTGCGTAGGTGATGGGGCTCGCGCGTGGCGCCTCGATCACGCTCGCGACGCGAGCGCTCGCCTTGCTGATCGGCATCGCCAGCTCGGTCATCCTCGCGCGAGCCCTCGGCCCGGCGGGCCGGGGCGAGTACGCGCTCATCGTTCTCATCCCCGCACTCCTCCAGTTCGTCGGCGGCTTCGGCCTCGAACCGTCCGTGACCTACCTGGTGGCGAAGCGAAAGGACGAGGCGCGCGCGATCGCCTTCACGCTGGTCATCGCCTCGCTCGCGCTCGGGCTCCTGCTGATCGGCGTGTACGCGGCAGTGTCAGCGCTGCCGGCTTACCTGCGATACCTGCAGACGGCCGCTGTGGACCCGTCGCTCGTCTGGATCGTCATCGCGATTCTGCCCGTCACGCTCGCCGCCCAGAGCCTGGTCGCGGCGATCCTCGGACTCGAGCGCTACCGGACCTACAACCTGGCCACTCTCATCACACCGGCGGCGAACCTCGCCCTGCTGCTGGCTCTCGTGGTGGCACTTCGATTCGGCGTGGCCGGTGCCGTGATCGCAAGCGCCACCGCCGGCGTCCTCGGCCTGGCAAGTGCCGCGGTCCTGTTGCTCCGCGTGTCGAGCGGTCGCGCGTTCTACCTTCCGACCGTGGTTCGCGAATGGCTGAGCTACGGCCTGCGCGCTCACGCGGCCAACGTGGCCTGGTTCCTCCACTATCGCGCCGACATGTTCCTGGTCGGCTACCTGGCGGGTCCCGCCGCGCTGGGTTTCTACGCCACGGCGGTAGGGCTGGGCGAGAAGCTCTACATGCCGCCGTCCGCCATCGGGACCGTGCTCTTGCCCAGAGTCGCGGCAGCCGGGCCCGAGGTTGCGAGAAACGTCACACCCGCCGCCACACGCCACACCCTCTGGCTGACGCTCTGCCTCGGCGCCCTGCTCGCCATCGTGGCCTGGCCGCTCGTCTATGCCCTCTACGGGAGCGAGTTCCTCCCCTCTGTAGCACCCCTCTGGCTGCTGCTACCGGGCGTGCTGAGCCTCGCGGTGGGGCGGGTGCTGAGCGCCGACCTTAACGGCCGCGGCCTGCCGGGTAGCGTCGCCCTCGCCAACGGCTCGATGGCCGTGCTGAACATCGCGCTCAATCTGTGGTGGATTCCGATCTGGGGCGCCGCCGGTGCGGCCGCCGCGACCTCCGTCTCCTACACCGCCGCCGTGCTCCTGCTCGGCCGCCGCTACCGCCGCGAGTCGGGCGCCGGCTGGAGCGAGCTCCTCCTGCTGACCCGCGCCGACCGGACCAGGCTCACCGACGCGTTCGCTCGCTACGCGCGGCGCCGCCCAGCGCGTGGCGTATCACAGGAGCCTCGGCTGTGAGAAGCAGAGCGAGCCTCTACGCCTTCGAGCCCGGCACGCCAGCTGTGCCCGCCGGATCCGCGACGGGCGTGTTCGTGAAGGGGCTCGTGGACCTGCTGCAGGCGGAGCCCGCGCTGGAAGTGCGCCTCCAGTGGCTGCGACCGGCCGGCCCACGCACGCCGGGCCGCTTGGGCGAATGGACGGCCGCCAGCCGCTGGCTGAGCGGCGAGTTGAGCCGGATGCTGTGGGACAGATCCCGCTACCTGCTCTTCGTCTACCCCAAGGTCCCCGTCCTCGCCCACGTAGACGAGCCGGCGATGCTCGCGCTGGCGCGACGCGCCTATCAGGCGCTACGTGCCAAGGCCGCGCTCACACGTCAGCGCATCGTGGTCATCGTGGAGGACCTGCCGGTCGAGTTGGCGGAGGGGCGGGCGGCGGCGGGCGGCCCCGCGGTGGAGCAGAACGTCCAGCCGATCAGAGCGATCGAGAGCACCCTGCTTCGAGCGGCGCACCGGCTGGTGGCGCCCGGCGGCTTCGTCACGCCGATCCACGAGCGCTACGGGATCGATCAGGCCCGCTTTCGCACCTTCCGCCGCAACGTCTACATCACCGGCGTGGAACCCGCCCAGGCGCCGCCCATCGAGTTCGAGGCCGCTGAAGTGAACTTCTTCTACTCGGGCTCGGTCGACTCGCACGTGGCGTCCAACTTCCGCGAGATCCTGCGCGCCATCCGCAACGCCCCGCGAACCCGCCTGCACGTCTGCGGCCCCGGGCGCGACGCCGTGCGCGAATGGCTGAGAGAACTGGACGTTCCGAACGTCCGCCACTACGGCTTGCTCGGGATCGCGGAGCACGACTGGCTGGCACAGCGCTGCGACGTAGGGCTGATCCTCTATCCGACCGACAACCTCTACAACCACCTGACGCCGACCATGAAGTACTCAGCCTACCTGGCCAACGGCCTGGCCGTGCTCAGCACCGACCTGCGCTGCGTGGCCGAGAACATCCGCCAGGACGGCGTCGGGCGGGCCATGCCGATCCGCGAGCTGGCCCTGGAGCTCTTGCGCTGGGCCACACGCCCGGCGCTGTGGTCCGCTGCCAAAGCCAGCGCCGAGGAGCAAGCAGAGGCAGTACGCTCGGGCGTCGAGATGAAAGCCTGGATCGAGGAGATCGCTCGCGACGAATGAGCGAGGCCCGGCGTGTCCTGATCGTGTCCTTCTTCTATCCGCCTGACCCGGCGGTGGGCGGGCGCCGCGTCGCCAAGTTCGTGCAGTACCTCCCAGACTTCGGCTGGGCACCCACCGTCCTCACCGCCCGCACCGTCGCCGACACGTGGTCCGCGAAGACCGCGGGCCCCGTCCACGCCACCCGCTTCGTCTCGCCCTGGAAGCTCATCCCAACGCCAGGTGCAGAGCAGCAGTCGGACGAACCGATCGCTCTTCGTGAACGCCTGGGCCGCGGCGGTCCCTTTGCACGTGGTCTCTACACAGCGATGCACCACGTGCTGCCCATGAGCTCCGTCCGCATGCCGGACGCCACGCTGGGCTGGGTCCCCTTCGCGGTCGGCGAGGGCCGGCGCCTGCTGGCCAGCGACAGGTTCGACGCCATCTTGAGCTCCTCCGGTCCGCCCAGCTCCCACCTTGTAGCGGCTCGTCTCCAGCGTTACTCGGGTCTCCCCTGGGTCGCTGACTACCGGGACCTGTGGAGCGACAACGCCTGGGATGCGCGCGTCCGGCCCTTCCGCTGGCTCGAAAGCCACTTCGAGCGCGCCGTGCTGCGACGGGCCAGCCGCATCACCACGGTCGCGCCCGGCTGGGCCAACCGCTTGAGCGCCCTCCACGGCAAACCGGCCGACGTCGTCTACAACGGTTTCGACCCCGACGACTATCCGGCGACGGCGCGGCGGGGATCAGGTTTCGTGATCACCTACGTCGGCACCCTGATCCGGCCGCAGCAGAATCCCGAGCCGCTCTTCGCCGCCGTCGCTCAGCTCGCCCGCCGACCCGACCTCGATCTGGATGCCGCTGGGTTCCAGATCGAACTCCTCGGCACCGCCGCCGGCGCGATCGCTGGCCTTGCCGAGCGCCACAGCGTGGAGCGCTGGGTTCGCCACGTCCCGGCCGTGCCCTACCGGGAGAGCCTCGCGCGCCAGGCGACGGCCACGGCACTGCTCTTCCTCGGCTGGCAGGATCCAGCCGCCGGTTGGCTCAGCGCCAAGCTCTTCGAGTACCTCGGCGCCGGGCGCCCCGTCCTCGCCGTTGGCCCGCCCGGCGGCGAACCATCCCGGATCCTGCAGGAGTGCGGGATGCCCGACCTCAGCGACGATCCAGGGCAGATCGCCGCCAGGCTGGCGAGCTGGCTGGAAGAGTTCGCTCGCTCCGGCACCGTCCGCCTGGAGCCGGACAAGGAGGCCATCGCCCGCTACACGCGCCGCGCCCAGACCGGCCGCCTCGCACGCCTGCTCGATCGAGTCGCCGGCGCGGGTGGCTGAGTCCGCGGGCGGATAAACAGACGTTTTTTGGCCCGCTCGCTCTTCGACCGTTCGCTGCCCGTTCCGCTCCTGCCCGCTGGCACACTCCTAGCCAAGATGACTCCCAGAAACGGCGGTGATCGCCGCCGCTTGCAGCCTAGAGAGTTCGGGAGAAGAACCCCGAAAAGCCTTTAACTACAACTACTATCAGCAGAGCCAAGGCCCGATGCGAGCCGCTGAAATCATCAGAGGGAGCGGTCAAAAGTTCCGAACCCGTTCGGAAAAAATGACCGCTCCCCTCGTTGTGACCGGCGAGCTGGCACGGGATCGCGTCAACCTCACCGCCGACCGTAACTCGTATTTCCGGTTCCCAGAGGCCGGTCTGACCGGCCTCACGACCTGCCGGCCAGCGACGTACTGGCCGGTCCCCGCACACTTACCGGACCTACCATGAACCACACCTTGGGCAGCGGTGTCGCGGTCGGTGGTCGCCCCAAAGGCGCGGGCCGAAAGGCCCGCGCCTTTACCTTTCTCAAGGAACTGGAGCGGTTGAGACGTGGTAGAAATAGTCAGTGCTCAATGGACCTGCTTGGGAGGTTTGGGATGCGGTCCGCCCTGCTGTTATCGATCATCTCGCTGGCCCTGCTGAGTGTCGTGGGCTGGGTGCGCCACGAGTCGCAGCGACCCGCGATCGTGGGTGTGGAGGAGGCCGCGGCCGAGGACGAGCTCGTTCTCTTCGTCGGCTAGAGCAAGCACATCCATAGAAGATTCCCACCGCGCCCTTCGGCCGAGCGGCGCACCGTCCCGTCGTCCCTCAACCACATGCTTGCCCGGCAACAGCTCCCGCTCGAAGTTGTCACAGTTCGCTGACCGGGCTGTCCGCCCGTGTCACGCGACGGTTCGATCCCCAGTCGAAAGGAAAGACCCACTGACAGGCGAATTCCACAGCTCCGCCGCTTGCGCGATCTCCTGTGCTGTCATCCGCCACGTGGAGATCGGCTGGGCCGGCGTCGAGCTCACGAAGGCGGGGCTGGTCGATCCCCTCTGGGCCGGGTTCTCGAAGCACTTTGTCACCTTCCACTGGCACGGAGATAGCTTCGACATCCCGACCGGCGCCGAGGTCCTGGCCCGCAGCGAGCGCTACATTCAGGCTTTCCGCCTGGGCTCACACGCCTACGGCGTTCAATTCCACCCCGACGAGAAGGAGCACCGCGACCTCGCCTTCAGATTCGGCGACAACATCGCGCGCTGGCTGAACTCGCAGCCGAGATAGACGAGACCCTGCTGCCGGCAGGCGGCCCCGGCTACCCCTCCGTCGCAATGTGGCGCGCTTCGCCCACACCCGCCTACGGTCATCACATCAGCTCAGCTTCTCCCAACGCGATTCGAGCCGCTTGGCGACCTGCGGGAGCGTCGTGTACTCCATCTCTTCCATGGGCAGCCGATGCGGCTCGAACGGCCCGTGCCGCCGCAGCTGGTCGGCCAGGACCAGGCAATCCTGCCGGGTCTTGTCCCACGCCGGATCGTCGAAGAGGTCGCGCGGCCCAATGAGAGAACCATTCGAGACCTGGAAGCCGAGTGCACACACCCGGGGCGGTCCGTCGAAGCGCGTGCACTGTGCGTCCTTCTGCGCGACCGGCATGAGCGGCCCGTGGTGCGACCCGCGCATCCAACCCTCCACGATCTGCGGAAAACTGAACGGCTCCAGCACCTCGCCCACCGCCGGGAACTGTGCCTGGGCCCGTACGACGCACACTGGATCATCCTTGCCCACGTAGTGACCCGCGATGAGTGAGAGCCGCTCCGTCGAAGAGGCGGCAGCAATCTCGCCGTCCCGCGTATAGACCGCTTGCACCGTGTAGCGCCCAGGCGCACCGATAAAGATCAGCAGGTCGTACATCTCCTCCGGACAGCTGAGAACCATCCTTCGATTCTCGCGCACAGCCAGCACATCGAACTTGAACCCGTCGTGCAGAGCGGGAGAGATGACCAGGCCCGCTGTGTTGAAGGGGTCGGCGAACATCTTGTAGAGCGGCAGATTCCAGGCGCCGGCCGACGTCTTGTCGGCCATGAACACGACGATCGGCTCGGCCGTTCGCTCGACGAACGTCATCTCCGTCGGCGATGAGATCCTGTCCGGCACCGTAAAGCTTGAGCTTCTTGGCGACCGCCGTACACGCCTCGAAGACGTGCCAGGCCAGGCCGTGGATCTCCTCGCTGTCATCGCCGTGGCCATGGCTCACGATGAGCTCAAGGTCGTCACCACAGTTGGTCACGTGAAAATCGATAATCCGTCCTTGCGTCTTGGCCGACTCCAACTGCTCCTGGGCCCTTGCCACCAGATCAGGGTGGATCCCGGCGTGGCCAACGAGACCCCCGACATCGGCCTTGATGACGCTCAGGCTGACCTCATTGCGCGCCATGGTACTCGCCTCCATCCGACGTTTTGCACGGGGACAGCACCTAAGAGACTGGAGCGCACACCAAAAAGCAACCCAGTAGCCTACGCGCTATCGCAAAGCCGCCCGCACTTCCCTATCTTGCTACGTCCCGTTCACTCAACCCAGAGAATCGCCATGGTCGCCAAACGTCTTTCAGCCGTTATCCTGGCCCTCGCCCTCGCCGCGCCCGCCGCGGCTCAGGAGTTCGAGCTGAGCGTCGAGCGGATCTACGGCTCGCGCGACTTCAGTCCTGACCGCGTTCGCCTCAGCTGGATGGATGACGGGCGTCACTACACGATCCTCGAGCGCGAAGAGGACGGGCACGCCGATCTCTACAGGGTCGAGGCGAGCTCCGGTGAGCGCGAGCTGCTGCTACGCGGGGACTATCTGGTGCCGCCCGGAGAAGATGAGCCCGTCCAGATGAGCTCCTATCAGTTCTCCGCCGACGGCTCGAAGCTGCTGATCGCCGCCGACACTCTACGGATCTGGCGGCGCAGCACGAAGGCGACTCACTACGTGTGGGATTTCGACGCGAAGACGCTCACCCCGGTGAGTACCCGGCCCGGCTACCAGGCCTACGCCAAGTTCTCGCCCGACGGCCGCTACGTGGCGTTCGTCCGTGACCACAACATCTACGTCAGCGAGCTGGCCAGCGGCGAAGAATGGGCGCTGACCGAGGACGGCAGCGAGGAGATCATCAACGGCACCACCGACTGGGTCTACGAAGAGGAGCTCTCGCTGGTCGATGGCTTCCGCTGGAGCCCGGACGGCAAGAGGATCGCCTTCTGGCGCTTCGACCAGAGCCGCATTCCGCCCTTCTACCTGATCGACCTGATGACGCTCTACCCCGAGCTCACACCCGTCCGCTACCCCAAGGCGGGCACCGACAACTCCGAGGTCCGACTCGGCGTAGTGGAGCTCGCCAGCGGGGAGACGACCTGGATCGACGTCGAGCCCGAGGACGGCGGTGACTTCTACATCGCCCGCATGGACTTCGCCAACTCCGCCGCCGAGATCTGGTTCCAGCGGCTGAACCGGCACCAGAGCCGTATGCAGCTCCTGCTGGCCGACGTGCGGACCGGTGAGTCCCGGGTGATCATGACGGACAGCGACGAGGCGTGGCTGGACGTGCACGAGCCGATCTGGGTCGAGGGCGGCAAGATGTTCGTCTACCTCAGCGAGCGTGATGGCTACGCCCAGCTGTATCTGTTCGGCCGTGACGGCTCGATCGTGAGCAAGCTCACGACGAGTGATTGGGACGTGCTGAACGTGTACGGGGTGGACGAGCAGCAGAAGGTCGTCTACTTCAGCGCCGCCGCCGACGGGCCACTCAGCCGGCCGCTCTACCGCGTCGGACTCGATGGCCGGGACCTCACACGGATCTCCGGGCCGACCGGGAGTCACGAGGTCAGCTTCGATCCCACGTATCGCTACTACGTGGACAGCTACTCCCACGCCGGCGTGCCACCGGTGCAGGCCCTGAGGCGCGCGAACGGCCGGGTCGTGCGAACACTCGCGGACAACGCAGCGCTCAAGGAGAAGCTGGACGCCCTGGAGCTCGTGCCACCCGAGTTCATCAAGGTCCCGGTGGAGGGCGGCGTCGAGCTCAACGCCTGGCTGATCAAGCCGCCGGACTTCGACCCTGCCCGGCGTTACCCGCTGCTCATGTACGTCTACGGCGGCCCCGGCTCCCAGACGGTCACCGATTCCTGGGGCGGCGACCGCTACCTCTGGCACCAGCTGCTGGCGCGTGAAGGCCACCTGGTCGCGAGCGTCGACAACCGGGGCACGGGCGCGCGCGGTGTGAGCTTCAAGAAGATGACTTACCTGAACCTCGGTAGGTACGAGGCGCAGGACCAGATCGCCGTGGCGCGCTACTTCGCTGCACTACCCTACGTCGAGGCTGGCCGCATCGGGATCTGGGGTTGGAGCTACGGCGGCTACATGGCCGCGCTCTGCATCCTCAAAGGCGCCGACGTATTCAGAGCCGCGATCTCCGGCGCGCCCGTGACCGACTGGCGACTCTACGACACGATCTACACGGAGCGCTACATGCGGACGCCCGAGGAGAACCCCGACGGCTATGCCGAAAGCGCGCCGCTGGCCTACGCCGACCGCCTCGCGGGCCGCCTGCTGCTCGTCCACGGGACCGGCGACGACAACGTGCACGTCCAGAACACCCTCCAACTGGTCGAGCGGCTGATCGAGGCCGACAAGCAGTTCGAGTTCCGGCTGTATCCCAACGAACCGCACGGCATACGCGGCGCGACCAGGCGCGTCAATCTGTACACCCTGATGACGGAGTTCTTGAAGGAGAACCTCTAGTCGGCGCTCGGGATCGGCGCCGGAGCTCCTCTCGCTTCACCGCTCGCGGCGCGCGCGTACCGGGAGGTCGACACCTCCAGCGGGGCCGCTCGCGAGTTACGCTCAGAGGAGCTCCGGCGCCTCCCCACCGTTTGTTCGCCACGCCCAGTCTGCTGGGACACTCTAGAACTCCGCGTCCCCGCTTAGCTCGTACTCGATCCGCCAGGGCGGCAGATCGCTGCGCCCTTCCTTCAGAAAGTGATCGAACCAGCGCAGCATCCGCAGGCTGAAGTCATAGCGCGACGCCGCTCGCCTGAACCCGTGCGGCTCACCAGGGTACAGCACGAGCCGCACCGGAACATCTGCTCTGACCTTGAGGGCCCTGTACATCTCCAGCGATTGGCCCGGGTGCACCCTGGCGTCCTCGGTGCCATGCGCGATCAGGAGTGGGGTCCGGGCGTTGTCGACGTAGCGGACCGGACTCCGCTCCAAGAAGAGCTCCAGGTTCTCGTAAGGGTTGGTCAGCCAGTGCACGAGCTCCAGCTCCCTATAGATGTCGCTCGTGCCCGTCTTTGACAGTTGATCCGCGACCCCGTAGCACATGACGCCGGCAGCGAAGCGCTCACTGTGCCGCGTCGCGGCCCAGCCGGTGAAGTAGCCACCGTAGGAGCCGCCGGTGATCCCGACGCGCTCGGGATCGGCCAACCCTTGCTCGATCAGGAAGTCGATCCCTGCCAGCACGTCGTCGAACTCGGCGCCCACGCCATCGGCCTGGTCCGCCTTGGAGAAGGCGACGCCGCGACCGGTGCTGCCGCGATAGTTGGGGTAGATGACAGCGTAGCCTCGGCCCGCCGCCATCTGACCGGGGCTCGAGTACCCGGTCAGCCAGCCGTTCTTGTAGTGCGACTCGGGACCGCCGTGTGCGACCAGGATCGTGGGGATCCGCTCTCCCGCCTGCCGGTCCAGCGGATGGATCAGCAGGCCTTCAATCTCGAGACCGTCGCCCGACCTCCAGCGCACGATCTCCTGCACGCCGAAGCGTATCTCCGAGAGCCACGGGTTCGAGTCGGTCAGACGCGTGGGGCTAGCGCGCCGATCGACCCGGAGCGCGAACACCTCTCGTGGCGTCGTCGGCGATTCGGCGACGAGCGCCAGCCGGCGGCCTCGCTCATCGAGACTGAGCGCGTCGAACACGGGATCCGTTCCCTCGTACAGCACTTCATGTCCTCGGCCGTCCGTGCGCACGCGACCCACGCGGCTGCCCACACCCACGCTCGCCAGATAGACGATCCTGCCGTTAGAGGCGAACCAGAAGTCCTCCACGTGCCCCTCGAGCTCCGGCAGCAGATCGCGGTACTCGCCGCCCTCCGGGCGAACCACCATGAGTCGCCCCTCCCGGGGATCGTTGATATCGACGCCGGAGACCAGAGCGATCGTTCTGCCATCCGGCGACCAGCGGAAGGTTCCCAGTTTGCCGGGATTGTCGAGGTTCGACAGCACGGCGCCGGATGCCGCATCGATCACGTGCAGCCGCCGGAACATGTAGCGGTCGTCGGTCAGCGGCGTAGGCGCCGGGTCGGTCAGCAGCCGGTCGCCGTTGGGAGCCCACACGACGCCCCACGGGTGGCCGGGCAGGCCCTCCAGCATGCGCACTGGCCCGGCCTCGCCCGCCGCCCCCGCCGGCAGCTCCAGCACATACAGCCGCCGCGCCTGGGTGTCCTCCTCGTAGATCTCCTGGTTGAAGCCCTTACTCCGCAGCGCCTGCAGATCCTCGCGAACCGGCTCCCGCGCCACGAAAGCGATCGCCCGGCCGTCCGGCCGCCAATCGAAAACCTCGACGTTGGTCTCGTGCTGGTAGAGCCGCCGGGATTCGCCGGCGGCCGCCGGGATCACGTAGATCGCCCGGTGCTCGTCGCCCTCACGTCGAGCCAAGTAGCTCACATAGGTACCGTCCGGGCTCCATCGCAGGTGGCTGAGGTTCACTTCGCCCGAGACGAAAGGTCTGTCGTCCGACCCGTCGAAGGTCACGACGTGCAATTCGCTCCAGGCCGCACCGTCCTCATCCCGGCCGGGCTCCCGGGGAACAACGAGCGTGTAAGCGATCGCCGAACCATCCGGGCGAATCGCGACCTCGCCCACGGTACGGATGCGCGCGACATCCTGGGGCGTGAGCACCCGCCCCTGCCCCGGATCCTGCACGTAGCCAGTGAGCGTCGCCTCCAGCCGCGAGGACTGCGCAGCGCCCGCGGCAAGGACAGTGCAGTGCGCGAATATGAGAATACCGGCCAGGCGCCTCATCGAGACCTCCTCCCGTTTTCCACTCGTCCAGAACTACGGTTCTTGTTATCTTTAGGGCCCGGTTCAGCGTGAGCGGCCAACCGACCACGCCTACCCCCGCCGGTAGCTCACCAATACAGCCGATTCACCAACGCCACGTCTCGTGGCGAGAGCGTTGCTCCCCGCTAACGGCGGAGAGAGGATGATAACCGCCTCGGGCAGAGACCACCAAGAGCGAACCGCGCCTGAAACAGTCTCCTCCAGGACCTCGGCAAAGCAGAGCCCGCCTCGGGGTCTCACCACCCGGCTGGCGCCCATACGAGCCGTGCTGAACGCGATCTCGCGGGGAGCGCGCCGCCTTTGGGTCGGCTTGCACCGCGTGTCGCGCTACCGCCGCCTCTTCGATCGCGTCCCCATGGCCCTCTACCTCACCGCCCCGGACGGAACGATTCTCGACGCCAACCCCGCCATGCTGCAGCTGCTCGGCTACCCGGACAAGAAGACCTTGCTCAGGCTGAACGCCTTCGACCTGTTCGCCGACCGCGACGTTCGCCGTAGCCAGATGGCGCAGATCGAGCAGGATAACGTCGTTCGCGACTATGAGATGCAGCTGCGCCGCTGCGATGGCACGCTCATCTGGGCGCTCGACCACGCCCGCGCCGTGCGGGATGCGAGCGGCCGCGTGTTGTTCTACGAGGGATCCCTACAGGACATCACCGAGCGCAAGCGCGCCCAGAAGCAGCTTCAGCAGATAAACGAGCAGCTGCAGGCCCTGATCGAGGCCTCACCGCTGGCGATCGTGGCACTCGACCGCGCCGCGAGGGCCGAGTCGTCGGCTGGAACCCCGCCGCCGAACGGATGTTCGGGTACAGCGAGGCCGAAGTCCTGGGTCGCTCACTTCCCGTCGTGTCCGAAGAGGAGCGGAAGAGGTTTGACGCGCTGCGCGAACGGCTGATGCGCGGTGAACGGCTTCACGAGCTCGAGGTGCGTCGGCAGCGACGCGACGGAACCCTCGTCGATGTCATCGTCTCCGCCGGGCCGCTGCGCGACGCCGCCGGGGCTGTGGTCGGCATGATCGGCGTGATCACCGACATCACGGAACGCAGGCGCGCCGAGGAGAACCAGCGCCGGCTGGCCGAGATCCTCGAAGCGACCCCCGACCTCGTGGGCATCGCCACGCCGGATGGACAGGCCGTCTACATGAACCGCGCGGGCAGGAGGCATCGCTGAGGGCTCGGACCTCGTCGGTCTGGCGATCTCGAACTTCTTGCCTGAGAAGCAGCGAGCGATGCTCCGAGATGAGGCGATTCCGGCCGCCATCGAGGCGGGAACCTGGGCGGGTGAACTCCATCTCGTCCGTAGTGACGGGCGCGAGTTCCCCGTCTCGCTGGTGCTGATCGCCAACCGCTCAGCGGACGGGGACGTCGCGTTCATATCGGCGATCGGGCGGGACTTGACGGAGCACAAAGCCCTCGAACAGCGCCTCCATCAGGCCCGCACCATGGAAGCCATCGGCAGGCTCGCCGGCGGCATCGCTCACGACTTCAACAACCTGCTGACCTCGATCATAGGACATAGCGATCTGCTGCTGAGGCACCTCGAAGACGACCAGACCCGCACCGATGCGGAGGAGATCAAAGCGGCCGGCCAGCGTGCGGCGGCGCTCACCAACCAGCTGCTCGCCTTCAGCCGTCGCCAGGTGTTGCAGCCACGCCCCCTCGATCTGAACACGCTGATTGCAGACCTCAGCGAGCACCTCACGGAGATGGCCGGGGACCGCATCGAGCTGGCGATGCAACTCGACACATCGCTGGGGCGAGTGAAGGCCGATCCGGTCCAACTCCAGGAGATCATCGTGAGCCTGGTGGAGAACGCCTGCGACGCCATGCCCGACGGTGGCCGCCTCACCATCTGCACGGCCCACTTCGACGTCGGCCTGACGCCCGACGCCGTGCGTCATCTCGATTTTCTCGAGCCCGGGCCCTACGCGGTCCTCTCAGTCATCGACAGCGGCTGCGGCATGGATGAGGAGACGCTCACCCGCATCTTCGAGCCCTTCTTCTCCACGAAGAAGGAGGTGAAAGGCATAGGGCTAGGCCTGCCCACCGTATACGGGATCATCAAGCAGAGCGGCGGCGACATCTGGGTGGAAAGCGCGCCGGGTCAAGGCACCACCGTCAAGGTCTACCTGCCGGCCGTGGAGCAGGAGCTGGACGCAGGTCCGGAGGCGCAGTCAGTCGACGAGTCGCGCACGGATACGAGGACGATCCTCCTGGCCGAGGACGAGCCCGCCGTGCTCAAGCTCGCCGCCCGTGTGCTGCGTTCGCGCGGCTACAACGTCCTCCAGGCTCGCGACGGCGTCGAGGCGCTCGAGATCCAGCAAGCGCACCCGGGCCACATCGATGTGCTGATCACCGACGTTATCATGCCACGTCTCGGTGGGGCGGAGCTGGCGGAGCGGCTGCTAGGGTCACGCCCCGACACCCGGGTCATCTACATCTCGGGCTACACGGACAACAAGACCGTGCGCGACATGATGGCGAACAAGGACATGGCTTTCCTGCGGAAGCCCTTCACACCTCAAGCCCTGCTACAGCTGGCGCGCCGCGTGCTCAACGAAGAACAAAGACGAACCGCGTAGAGAAGGATTCAGCCCGCCAGGGTCTCGGCACTAGGTCAGCCGAGCTACCTCATCAAGCACGAATTCCGCAAACGGTATCGCGCACGTGAACGCAGGTGAGACGGCGTTGAGGACGTGGAGCGAGTGCTCATCGCCGTCGAGCCGAAAGTCGTTCTCCAACCGATACTCCTCGACGTCGACGAGCTGTGCCCGAATGCCCGCCCGCCCCCAGCTCGTGAAGGACTCCGGGCGCACCCCTTCCGCCAATCGCGCCGCCAGGCTCACGAGCCTCGGCCTGTAGTACTTGGCGATCTCTCGCAGAGCGATTGTACGAAAGCCGCCGCGGTTCCGCAGGAACATGTACCCCTCCAGGCCGATGACCTCCAGGAACTCACTCAGGTTGAAGTTCTCGACGAGCCCGTACTGTTCGCGCCAGAAGGCCGGTACGGCGTTGGGACCGATCGTAACGTGGCCGTCCACAGCTACGGTGAGGTGCACCCCCAGGAACGGGGTCCTGAGATCAGGGACAGGATAGATGTTGGTGCGCAGCGAATAGGTCCCTCGCGCGGCGTGAAGGTAGAGCCCCTTGAACGGCAGGATGCGGTAGCGTCTCGCGAATCCAAAGTCTCGTGCGACCTGATCGGCGTACAGTCCCGCCGCGTTGATCACGAAGCCGACCGGCATCCGACCTCGTGTGGTCAGCACGTCACTTCCCGACCGCCCGACATACGCGGTCCCGGTGAGCGTACGCACACCAGCGTCCTCGGCGTCCTTCACGAAGGACGCCATGATCTCAGCCGGATCGACGGTGGCCGTGCTGGGAGAGAAAAGGGCTCGATCGCAGGTCTTGGCTCGCGGTTCGATCGCCTGCGCCTCCGCCGCGCTCAGATCCTGCAGCTCGACGCCGTTCCGCTGCGCCCTGCGCAGCAGCTCGTCGAGTACGGCCAGCTCGCTGGCGTCCTGCGCTACGATCAGCTTGCCGCAGTGGTTGATGCGCAGGCCACGCTCCTGACAGTACCGGCTCAGGCGGGCGTTCCCCTCCCGGGTGAACCGCGCCTTGAAGCTGTCGGCCGTGTAGTAGAACCCCGCATGCAGTACGCCGCTGTTGCGTCCGCTCGCATGCAGCCCAAAGCGCTTCTCCTTGTCGATCAGCGTCACGCGCGCGTCGCGGTATCGGCGCTTCGCCTCGAGCGCGGCGCGCAGACCGATGATACCTCCGCCTATGACCAGGAAATCGCTTGCAGCGAGCGTCGCCAAGCTAGTCAGCGCTAGTCGGCCAGCGCCTCCGCTGGCTTGAGCGTGACAGGCTCCGGACCCAACTGTTCCAACCGGAACGCCCTGGCCGCCTCGATGGCCAGCAGCAAGCCGAGCAGGAACAGGGCCGAGGAGATCACGCCGATGAGCGAGAACCCGAATCGCGAGATCAGCAACGCGAGCGCGCTCATCGTCATCACCAGCATGAACGCCATTGGCAGGCCAGTGAAGAGCCACGTTCGGCCGGTGCGCTTGAGCCAGACCGTCACGGACAGCAGCGCCAGCGCAGCGAGCAGCTGGTTGGTGGCCCCGAATACCGGCCACACCGCTCGCCAGGCCGGTAGCGGCTGGCCCGTTGCCGGATCGACGTAGCTCACGAAGACGAGGAAGGCGGGTAGAACCAGCGTGATCACCGTCGCCGTGACCCGGCTCTTCGCGTCGTTCTTAGCCCAGCCGAACGCCTCCTGCACGATGTAGCGACACAGACGAGTACACGTGTCCAGCGTGGTGAGCAGGAAGGTCGACAGCGCCAGGAGCCCGAAGTGGGCGCCGAAGCGTGAAGGGATGCCGAAGCCAGCCAGGAACTGACCGATCCCGCCCGCGTAGACCGAAATCGGATCGGAGCGCAAGGCGTCCCTCCCGAACGGCAGGATCATCACCGTCGCCAGCGCGATCACCGCCACCACACCTTCGATCAACATCGCCCCGTACCCGATGCGACGCGTGTCCGTCTCGCAGCGCATCTGCTTCGCCGTCGTACCGCTCGCCACGATGGAGTGGAACCCGGAACAGGCGCCGCAGGCCACGGTGATGAAGAGGATCGGGAACAAGGGGCCGAGATGAGGTACGCCGAGCGCCGTCACCTGGCCCGGCCGCACCAACGCCGGCCACTGACCGCTGACCCCGCCCGCGCCTGCCAGCGCGCCGACCAGCAGGCCCGTGCCCGCCCCGACCACCGAGAGATACAGCAGCCAGCTGGACAGATAGTCCCGTGGCTGCAAGAGAATCCACACCGGCGTGATCGACGCGATCAAGCAGTAGAAGAGCAGAACCACGTTCCAGCTGTTCTTCTCGGCGCCAGCGAGTGCCGGTAGCAGGCCGCCCTCTACGGTAAGCGCGTCCCCCACCCAGATGGCCAGCAGCACCAGCGGCAGGAAGATCGCCGTCGCCGCCTTTGTCCCCAGCCCGCGCCGCATCGTCGAGTATCCCATCGCCAGCGCCAGCGCCACGAAGATGATCGCCGAGATCGCCACGCCGCTGCCGTTCATCTCGACGTTCACGAACGTAGTGGCCGTCAGATCCATGAAGACGACGATCACATAGATGAGAGTCAGCCAGATGAACGCGAGGAACAGCTTGAACGCCGTCGGCGTGATGTACTGCCTCGCCAGCTCCGCCACCGACCTCGCCTTGTGGCGGATCGATGCCACGGCGGAGCCGAAATCGTGCACACCGCCAACGAAGATCGCGCCCACGATGATCCACAACAACGCCGGAATCCAACCGAAGAACAGTCCCGCCAGAATCGGCCCGACGATGGGACCCGCTCCCGCAATCGACGAGAAATGATGCCCAAGCAGCACCGGTGTCTTCGTCGGCACGTAGTCCACGCCGTCATACTGATCCTCCGACGGTACCAGGTG
>JBDHKG010000008.1:0-40984 GCA_039586495.1 Gemmatimonadota bacterium
CATCCGCGGCGGCCCACGCGGTGTAAGGATACAGGGTATCAGCAACGTCATGGTCCGCTACTCACAGTGCTGCCAGCCTGTTCCCGGCGACGATGTCGTCGGCTACATCACCCGCGGCCGCGGCATCTCGATCCACAGGGGCGATTGTCCGAACATCTTGAAGTTCAGCGACCATCCGGAGCGGCGAATCGAGATCGACTGGCAGACGGACAGCACTCAGCTTTTCCTCGTGCGGATTGCGGTCGAGGGCACGGATCGTAGAGGCCTGCTGTCGGATATCGCCCGGGCCATCTCCAATACCGGCACCAACATACAGAGCGCCGAGACCGAGGCGCTTGAGGGAGGGATGCGGGGCGATTTTGTGGTCGAGATCGAGAATCTGGCGCATCTGACGAAGGTCATGAAAGCAGTCCACAGGGTGAAGGGCGTGGTCAGCGTGGAGCGGCGCGAGAGGCTGCTCGAGTCGGATCTGCAGGCCGAGTCAGGTTTCCCTTTGGAAGCCGAATAGTGAGCCGCTGGCTGCTGAAGAGTGAGCTGGCGGACACTCGCATGCCGACCTGGAGCGAGAGGTGCGGGCCGTCCGGGACAGGGCCAAGAATCCTCTGGCTTTGCGGTACATGCGGCAGGCGCAGCCAGGGGACGAGGCGCTGTTCTACCACACGGGGAGTGAACGCGCGATCGTCGGAATTGACCGCGTGGAGCCGGAGCCCTATCCCGACCCCGAGCTAGGACATGAACGGATTGTCGTTTTCGACCTGAGTCCGCGGGAAAGGCTGAGGAACCCTGTCAGCTTGGCGAGCATCGGTGGCCGTGCCCTGTCCCCGCCATTGAGAACGCCTCCTCTACGAGATAGCTTCGGGATGTCCACGCTTGGGCTCGACTGCCTATGCTCACCCCGACGCTTGCTGTCGAGCGACGATAGCCTGGAAGCCGGTGGGCTGGCGGCGCTCGAACCTGTGGCCGATCCGTCGCTTGTGCCGCTGAGCAGACCCGCGCGAGCGGCGGCTGAGAAGCCGCAGGAATCGCGGCCGCCTTTCTGGATGCCGGAAGCGTGAGTTAGAGTCGGGTGCGGCGAAGAATCGCTCAGAGGCGATGGGAACGAGCGAGCACGGAGAACAGCAGCGCCTAGCAGGCCGAGCTACCGAGCTTACCCAGCTCGAGCGCATATTTCGTGACCTGCGTGAGAACCAGGATGGCCGCGGGCGGCTCGTCATACTCTCCGGGCCGGTGGGGATCGGTAAGACGGCGCTGGCACGTGCGCTCCTGGCGCGGATCGTGGAGGCTGATCCTCGTGCCGTTGCGCTGACAGCCGATTGCGTCGAAGACCAGACGAGATTCAGACCCTACGGTCCTTTCAGGGACTTCTTGGCTCAGCTCAGCGGCGTCGCTGGCGATGCCGGCCTGGCGAGTGTCGTACGCAAGGAGGTACCTGGCTGGTTGCCAGGCGCGGCACCTTCCGCCGGCCGCAACGCGTTATTCGACCAATTTCTCGCACTCTGCCGATCCATCGCTCGCCAACGGCCGCTAGTGCTCCATATCGACGATGTACAGTGGAGCGATCGGTCATCGCTGGATCTCTTGGCGCGTCTCGGTACCGCACTTTCGTCTCTACCCGTCCTGGCGCTGGTCACGTATAAACAGACTGCGGCGGAGAACGCGATCTCGATCAAGGGACTTCAGCATCGCATCGGCCCGAATGCGGTTGAGTTGAACGTTCGCGAGCTTGAGAGCGCGCCGGTTCTAGAACTGGCGGAAGATCTGCTCGATGGATCGTTCGCTAGTGAATTCGGCGACTGGCTGGTCGGCGCAGCTCAGGGTAACGCGCTGCGTGCAGAGCAGTACCTGAGGTGGCTTCTCGAGCAAAAGACTCTCCGCAAGCGCTTGTTTCGTTACTCGATCCGGGAGAGCGAGTTGCCCAGCCATTCGGCCCGGACCGAGGAACTAGTCCTCGGTCGGCTTGATGGCCTGGAGCCAAACGTCCGCTGGACCCTGGAGGCCGCGACACTCGCAGGTGGCGTTGTTGACTCGGCTGTGGTGGCCGGGCAGCTGGGCAAAAGAGCAGATGAAGTACTCGCTCAGCTCCGCACGGTCGAGGCACCTCACGGTCTCATCGAAGAGATCAGCGAGCGCCGCTGGGCTTCGGGAGCGCGGTCGGTGCGTTTCCGCTTCCGGCACCCCCTCATCCGCGGGTTGGTGCGGGAACGGGTGTCAGGCAAGAGGCGCGAGCATCTGCTTACGCGCGCCGCCGAGACGCTGGAACGGCTCGCCGGTGAAGGGGCGAGGGAGCTCGCCGACGAGATCGCTGCCCTGTATGTGCCTGCGAATCAGCGTCCCAGACTTCACGAGTGGTCGCTCAAGGCCGCCGACCTCGCTGAGCGTCTCTACGCACTCTACGAGACGGATGAATTCCTCCGCATCGCGGCGCAGACCACCGAGGTCGAACTGGACCGCGTGCGGATCGAATATCGGCTGGCGAGCATCTACGGCGCCACCGGGCGCGAGACCGAGGCGGAGGCATTGCTGGAGAGCGTCTACAAACGCGCTCGCGAACTCGGGGATAACGCCACCGAGGTCGGCGCCGGCACCACACTGGGTTGGCTGAAGTTCGAGCGCGGCGTGCCGCCCCTACAAATGGCCGAACTCGCGGGGCAGCTGGTCGACAAGGCGCGATCGGCGGAGAGACCACGCGAGCTCGTCATGGGCCTCGACCTCGCGTGTGTGGTGGCGGAGCGGGTGGGCCGGGCCGAGGAGGCGCTGCTGATGGCCGAGGAGGCGCTCTATGTGGCCGAGCAGAGTGGCGATCCAGAGATGGTCGCGCAGGCCGCCTACCGGCTGGCCAGAGTGCACGTCTCGTGGGGGAGCCCGGAAGAAGGGCGTTCGCTGGCACAGCGGGCGCTCGACGTCTTCAGCCAGGTGGACGAGCTCACCGGAGTAGCGGTCTGCCACGATCTGCTCGGCCTGGCGAACTTCCGGGCCGGCGAATGGGATGGCGCGCTCCATCACTGGGAACTCGCTCTTGAGAGCATGGAAGCGGCCGGCGTGCCAGACCAGAAGATCGCCATGCAGGTCAATATCGCCGAGCTGCTCACACTCCGCGGGGACTTCGATCGGGCGCTTCGCTTGTTCAGGTCGGGCCTGCAACTCGCCGAGGAGCTCGATGATCCGTCGCTGGCGCGTCGCTGTCGCACGGGGATGGCGCGGCTGGAGTTCGAGCGCGGCGACTACGCGGCCGTGCTTGAGCAGACCGACGAGATCCGCCAGGTCTTGCCCGAGAGCGGCGCCTGGAGAGATGACTTTCAGACAACGGCGATCCGTGCTCTGGCCCACCTTGAACTGGGGGACGAGGTGCAGGCCTGGCACGAGGCGGCTCGCCTGGAACAGCTGTATCAAGGGAAAGAAGGCTGGTTCGAGCGCCGTGCTGAGGGCGACGCGGTGCGCATTCGTGTCATCGATCTGGACAGCGATGCCTGGCTGGCTGGGATGGTGGCGCAGCAGGGTATAGGCGAGACGGTCGACAAGGATCTCTACGGGGAGGGCTTTCTGCGGTATCACCAGGCGCATGTTCTCGCACGTGAGAAGCCGGCTGAAGCCCGCGAGGCGGCGGAGAGAGCGGTCGAGCTGTTTGCAAAGGTCGGTGCGGCACCGATGTTGACGCGGGCGCAGCAGTGGCTGGACGAGCTTCCGGTCGTCGCTCCCGAGACTGAGGAGACTTCGGGGGGCGAGATCGACGAGGACAAGCTCGATAAGTGGTTCGACAGCCTTGAAGGATAGGCTGTCATCTGGAGTCCTCTGGCGGCGGCGTCCAGCCTGAGCTGGCCGCGCGCTGCGATTTTGTTTCATAACGTGATGTCGGGTCGTCCGAGGATAGAAACGAGCGCTGCACAAGCCGGTGAGCGCGCGGGCCGCCGGTCGCGGGGTCGGTCTACCTTCGACCTGCGCTCACCGTTCCAGCCCACAGGCGATCAACCTACGGCGATCCAGGAGCTGGTGGCCGGTCTGGAGCGGGGTGAGCGCTGGCAGACGCTCATGGGGGTGACGGGCTCGGGCAAGACGCTGACCATGGCGCACGTGATCGCGCGTTGGGGTCGCCCGACCCTGGTCATGAGTCACAACAAGACGCTCGGCGCGCAACTCTACGGAGAGTTGAAGCAGTTCTACCCCGCGAACGCGGTGGAGTACTTCATTTCCTACTACGACTACTATCAGCCGGAGGCCTACGTCCCGCAGACCGACACTTATATCGAGAAAGACGCTTCCATCAACGAGGACATCGACAGGCTGCGCTTGCGTGCGACCTCGAGCTTGATGGAGCGAGAGGATGTCATTGTGGTCGCGTCGGTCTCGGCGATCTACGGTCTGGGCGACCCGGGGGAATACCGGGAGCTGCTGGTGCTCTTGGAGCGAGGCCAACGGATAGCGCGGGACGAGATCCTCGCCTCGCTGGTTGAGGTGCAATACAACCGAAGCGACCTCGATTTCCGGCGCGGGACGTTCAGAGTGCGCGGCGACGTGGTAGAGGTGTTTCCCGCTTATGAGGAGCAGGCGGTACGCATCGAGCTCTGGGGCGACGAGGTGGATCGGCTGACCAAGATCGCCCCGCTTACGGGCGAGGTGATCGCCGAGCTGGAGCGCACTGCCATCTATCCAGCGACGCACTACGCGATCGCGCGGCCGACACTCGATCGTGCGATCGTGGTGATCGAGCAGGAGCTGGAGGAACGTCTAGGCGAGCTGAGGCGTACGGGTCGCTTGCTGGAGGCGCAGCGACTTGAGCATCGGACCCGCTACGACGTGGAGATGCTGAGGGAGGTCGGTTTCTGCCCCGGGATCGAGAATTATGCACGGCACCTGTCCGGTCGTAGAGAGGGCGAGCGTCCCGCTTGCCTGCTCGACTATTTTCCGGACGACTTCTTGGTCATCGTCGACGAATCTCATGTCACGATCCCGCAGACCGGGGGGATGTACGAGGGGGATCGTTCGCGAAAACAGACCCTGGTGGACTACGGTTTCCGGCTGCCGAGCGCCCTCGACAACCGACCGCTGAGGTTCGAGGAGTGGGAGAGCCTGGTGCCCCGGGTGATCTTCGTGTCGGCGACGCCGGCCGACTACGAGCTGAAGCGCTCCGGCGGGATCGTCGTGGAGCAGGTCATTCGGCCCACCGGGCTGCCTGATCCGGAAGTGGACGTGCGACCGGTCCGCGGCCAGGTTGACGATCTGATCAGCGAGATTCGGGAGCGGGCCGCACGAGGTGAGCGCGTGCTGGTCACAACGTTGACCAAGCGTATGGCGGAAGACCTCACGGAGTATCTGCTGAGCGTAGGGGTCCGGGTGCGCTACATGCACTCGGATATCGATGCCATCGAGCGGGTCGAGATCCTGCGTGGTCTCAGGCTCGGTCTCTTTGATGTGTTGGTTGGGATCAATCTCCTGCGGGAAGGGCTCGATCTCCCGGAGGTCTCGCTGGTGGCGATCCTCGATGCTGACAAGGAAGGCTTCCTGCGTTCTGACAAGAGCTTGATCCAGACGGTCGGTCGTGCTGCGCGGAACGAGCACGGTAAAGCGATCATGTACGCCGAGTCAGTCACGGGCTCCATGCGGCGGTGTATCGAGGAGACGAACCGCCGTAGGGAAATCCAGGGGCGGTACAACGTGGAGCACGGCATTACACCCCGCTCGATACGCAAGTCCGTGGACGAAGTGCGTCGCACGACGGCGGTTGCCGATAGTCGATGGGACCCGGGAACGCGGGCGGTGGAGGCCTTGGCGGGCTTGCCGGACCTCGAGCCGGACGAGCTGGTGCAGCGGCTCACGGCGGAGATGGAACGGGCCGCGGGAAGCCTCGACTTCGAGTTGGCCTCTCAGTTGCGTGATCACATCTTTCAGTTGAGAGCCGAGTTGGAGACGCGGCGGCGCAGAGGAGAGCAACGCCGCGGCCGGGCGTAGCACCAGGAGTCAGGTTCGCACTCGGTGCCCGAAGATGGACTTGGAGGCGATGGGGCGGCGTAATTCCCTCGGTCCCCAGGCTTTTCGCGAGCCCGAGCTCTTGCGCTGGGGCGAGCGAATCGGACAGCTCGTAAGCCCGCCGCTGTGGGTCGCGTTAAACGGTCCTCTGGGCGCAGGGAAGAGCGTTTTGGCGAGGGCGATCTGCCGAGGTGCGGGTATCATCGGGCATGTACCTTCGCCCAGCTTCACTCTCGTTCAACTGTATAGGAGTCCCCGTGGCTTCCAGATCTATCATGTTGATCTCTTCCGGCTGCGTCCGGGGGACCCGATTGATCCGCTGGGCTGGGAGGACCTTCTGAGTGTGCCTGGCCTGGTGCTGTTAGAGTGGGCAGGTCGTGCGGGAGATCAGCAGCCAGAAGATCGCTGGGAGATAACCATCGACTACGGCCCGAACTCCGAGGAACGCGTTGTAACGGCTAGTCGTCTGGGCACGGCCGTCGAGCTGATCGGATGGTGAAGAGGGTGGGGGAGCGGAGAACGAAAGCCGCGCCGCGCCGAGAGTCGCAGGTCTGGCTGGCGGTCGAGACGTCCACGCGTGTGGGGTCGGTCGGGGTCTGGCGTGACGGCCTCGCCTTTGAGCAGACGTTGGGTATTCAGGGCGTGCATTCGGAGCTCTTGCTCCTAGCCATCGATCAGGCCTTGGTTGTCACGCAGACATCGCCTGACGAGGTAACCGCTCTTGTCGTCGGCAGCGGTCCGGGATCGTTCACCGGCGTACGTGTCGCCGCGTCCCTGGCGAAGGGTTGGACGATGGCGCGAGGTACGCCTCTCTACGCGTACTCCAGCCTGCTTGCCGTTGCGGCGGGCAGCGGCGTGGCGGGTCCCGTATGCGCGCTGTTCGACGCCCGGCGCGGTCAGGTGTATGGGGCTTGCTATGAGCTGTCATCAGAGGGAGCCAGCGAGCGACTGGCAACGGGAGTTTGGCGGATTGAAGAACTGCTTCACGAGCTATCACGGCGCGACCTCACACCGACCTTTGCTGGAGAGGGGGCGATCGTTTACAGCGAAGTCATCCGTCGTTCGTCTGCGGATGCGCGTGTGTTGCCGGAGCACCTGGCGATCCCACGTGCGGCGAGTCTGCTCTGGCTTCGCAGCGTCGCGCCTGAGCTGGGCCTGGTGTCACGGCCCGAGGTCTGGGAGCCGTTGTACGTTCGCGACTGGCGAGTGCCGGAAGGACAAGAGCACGCGTGAGCACCGCTGAGGCGCTGTTGACGCCCGACATCCGACGTATGGAAGAGTCGGATCTCGATGTGGTGATGGAGGTCGAGCGGGAGTCGTTCTCGACGCCCTGGAGCCGTGGTACCTTTCGCGGCCTCATGCGGCGCAGCGACGCTAGTCTCTGGGTGGCCGAGGTGGGCCACTGCGTGGTGGGCTATGCCGTGGTGTGGTACTTGTTTCAGCAGGCGGAATTGGGCAACCTGGCGGTGGCCCCCGGCTCCCGCCGCCGCGGGCTCGGGAAGCGGCTGCTCGACTGGGCTCTGGAAGAGGCGCGTGAGCGCGGGACAGAGCGAATCTTCCTCGAGGTGAGGGTCAGCAACCGTGCGGCCCAGCGGCTTTACGAGCGCTACGGGTTCGTCCAGGTGGGTTTGCGGCGTCGTTACTACCGGGAGCCGGTCGAAGATGCCAGGGTGATGTCACTGGACCTGGGTCAGCTGTTCCGGGGCGCTTCTCAGGGAGGTGCGTGTTAGGCAAGCCCTGCGTTGACAATAATTTGACGCCCGGGTATAATCCTGTGCGGCGTGAGGTTCGAGCAATAGCGACGCCAACCGCCGCAACGGAGGAGTTATGTCACGCAGCGTAAACAAGGCCATCATCGTCGGCAACCTGGGCAACGACCCGGAGATCCGTACGACCCCGAGCGGTACGCGCGTAGCCACGCTGTCAGTCGCGACGAATCGCCGCTGGGTGAGCCGGACGGGCGAGACACAGGAAGACACGCAGTGGCATCGCGTGGTGGCCTGGGACAAGCTGGCGGAGATCGCCGAGCAGTACCTGAAGAAGGGCGACCGCGTGTACTTGGAGGGGCGGATTCAGTACCGCCAGTGGGAAGACCAGAACGGCCAGAAGCGCTACAGCACTGAGATCGTGGCCAATGATATGGTGATGTTGGGTGGCCGCGGAGAGGGCGCTTTCGAGCCACAGAAAGCGCCGACCTACGGGGGTGAGGACTATGATGATTTCCCGGCGGAATCGCTGGAGGAGGGCGACGACTTGCCCTTCTAAGTGCCTCCTGTCCATCGCCGCGACGCTGATCGCGGCACTACTGCCTGAAGCCCTCCCCCTTCAAGCTCAAGAGAGGCAGCAAGAGCCGGCGACACAGACGGCCCAGGAGGGTCGTCGTGTGCATGTTGTGCGCGAAGGGGACACGCTTTGGGATCTGGCCAACTTCTACCTCAGCGACCCGTTCCTCTGGCCGGAGATTTATCGCCTCAACACCATGGTCGTGGAGGATCCGCACTGGATCTATCCGGCCGAGGAGCTGGTCGTTCCGGGACCGGAAGAGGTCGGTGTCGAGGTACCGGTCGAAGTGCCGGTCGAGGTCCCCGTGGAGGAGCCGGTCGAGCCGCGAGTGCCGGGTGAAGAACCCGAAGTGATCATCCCGACTCCGGAGGTGATCGAAGCGCCGCCGGAGGAGATCGAGGAGCTGAGATCGATCTTCGCGGCCGCAGAGATCATGCGAGCCACACTGACGTACCGTCGCGAAGTGCCGGTGCCTGCCGTCGCGGTGAGCGAGAGCGATTTCTACCGCAGCGCGATCTTGCTGCCGTTAGATGAGCTCGGGCCGCGCGGCGAGATCATCGATCCAATAGCGCCAAGAGGCTTCCGTGTGCAGCCGTTGAGTACCATCCCCAGGTACGGGCGGGTCTATGTGAGCCACCCGGGCGGTGAGCCGCCGGGTCTGGGAGATCGCGTTCTCCTGTTCCGTGTCGAGCGCCGGGTCAGGCCCTATGGCTATGTCGTCCGCCCCACGGGGATGGCCACGATCGCCGCTGTCCATGAGGAAGTCTCTACGGCTGTGGTCACCGAGGTTTACGAACGCGTTCTGATTGGTGACCAGGTGATGGAAGCCGAGTCCTTCGAGCTGGAGCCGGGCGTGTTCGCCGAGCCGGTACCGACTGGCCCCAGCGCAGAACTGGTCGCTCTCCTGGATGAGCAGCCCCTTGTTGCGGTGGAGGACTTTGTCTTCATCAGTATCGGGCGGAATCAGGGTATCACCATCGGCGATGAGTTCGAGATCTACGCCCCGACTCGGCAGTCGCCCATGGGGCTGAACTTGCCGGAGGAGCACATCGGCTTGGGCCGCGTGGTGCGCGTCACCGAGGAGACGGCAACGCTGCGGGTGCTTGAGATGCGGCATCCGACGGTGGACGTCGGCCTGCCGGTACGCCTGGTGCGTAAGATGCCCTCGTAGCGTGTAGTCTCCAGCCGGATCCGCCGGGACTTGCAGGTCAAGGCCGGCCAGCTCAGCGAGCTGGCCGGCCTAGTTTCTAGCCCGCTCTCACATATATTCCGTTGACATGCACGTACTTGCATACGCCGTTGCCGCGGTGCTGTATCTGGCCGCGTCAATTCGATATGCCTTGCGCTTCGCTCAGGGCCGGCGGGGCACGACCGCTCTGGTGGCCGTCCTGGTCTACACGGGCGTGCTCAGCCACGCTGCGGGCGTCGCGCTCTACTGGGCGAGCTACGGCGAACCGCCGCTGGTTGGACTTGGCCCGTCCCTTGCCAGCCTGGGGCTGCTTGTGGCGCTCGCCCTGGCTGGCCTCGGCCTGTTTTCTTCCGCACGGGCGGTCGGTCTCATTTTGGCACCCGCAGCGAGCCTGTTGCTTCTGCTGGCCTTGCTGATCGGGATTCAGCCGACAGGATCCGAGTTCGCTTTTCGCGGGCCTTGGCTCGTCTTCCACGTCTCGGTCAGCTTCATAGGCTACGCCGGCTGGCTGGTGGCAGCGGCGGCGGCGCTCATGTACCTGTTGCAGTTTCGCGCGCTGAAGCACAAGCACCTGGGCGCCATCTTCGAGTTCTTTCCGCCCCTGGAGACGCTGGACCGACTCAGCGAGTGGGCTCTGGTCATCGGCTTCTCGGCGTTGACGCTGGGTATCGCGGTGGGGTGGGCCTGGACCATCCGGTTCGAGCAGGGACTTCGCTGGGGTGATCCCAAAGTGATCTGGGGCGTCCTCGCTTGGCTGGCGCTGTTGCTGGCGCTGTGGGCGCGCTTCAGTCGCTGGCGTAGCACCCGGCAGGCGGCTTTGTGGAACGTCGCGGGCTTTGCAGTGGTATCTGTCGCGTACCTCGTGGCCAAGCTGACGATCGCCGAGGCGCGGTTCTTCCTATAGGATGGAAGGAATCTTGTTGATGCAGCTGCCTGGTGCTATCGACGTGGTGGCCTTGATGGACAGGCTTGAGGTTGAGGTATGCCGTTCGCCGTAGTCGGACTGAATCATCGCACGGCGCCGATCGAGATCCGGGAGCGCTTCGCCTTCGCAGCCACCGAGGTGACGGACGCCCTTGCGTACGTGCTTCAGGGCAAGGGCGTAGCAGAGGCGGTGCTCATCTCCACCTGCAATCGGACTGAGTTCTACCTGCATCTGACCGATCCCGACGAGGCGATTCCTCGGGTCATCAAGACTCTCGCCGCGCAGGCGGGTGAGCTACCGAAGCCGGCGGAACGGTACCTCTACATCAAGCGTGGTCCAGAGGCTGTGGAGCATCTCTTCCGGGTTGTCTCTGGCCTCGACTCCATGGTGCTGGGTGAGGTCCAGGTACAGGGTCAAGTAAGGGATTCGTACGAGGCAGCACGAGGCCTGACTGGCACCCGGCAGGCCGTTCGCGCCGTGTTCAATCGGTTGTTCCAGAGCGCGCTGTCTGTGGGCGGACGGGTGCGGAACGAGACGCGCCTCTCGGAGGGTGCAGCGTCGATACCCTCCGCGGCGGTGGATTTGGCACGCAAGATCTTCGGCTCACTCCGCGGCCGGCGCGGGATGGTTCTCGGCGCTGGCGACATGGGCGAGCTCACGCTCCAGTGTCTTGTGGATGAAGGCGTGGCAAGCGTGATGGTGGCCAGCCGCAACATGGTACGGGCCCAAAGGGTGGCTGAGAAGTCCGGGGGGGAGAGTGTTCCCTTCGCAGACTTTTGGGACCGGTTGCCCGAGACGGACATCCTGATCACCTCAACCGCGGCTCCTCACGCGATGATCACGCTTGAGGAATTCCGTCGCAGGCTGCCTGGTAAGCTGAAGTCGCCGCTATTCGTCGTTGACATTGCGATCCCGCGCGATGTCGAGCCGGCGATCGGCGACTTGCCTAACGTGTTCCTCTACAGCGTCGATGATCTCGAGCACATCGTGACGGCCAACTTCGAACGGCGAAAAGCGGAGCTGCCGAAGGCCGAGACGATCATTGACGAGGAGGTCGAGAAGTTCTGGCGGTGGTATTCGGGCCTGCGAGCGGTTCCTTTCATCAGACACTTGCGCGAACAGGCCGAGACGGTGCGCCAGGCCGAGCTGGATCGGGCACTGTCGCAGCTCGAGCACCTGTCTGAGGCGGATCGCAGGCGCGTCGAACGGCTGACTCGGGATCTGCTCAAGAAGTTGCTGCACCAGCCTACTTCGCGGATGCGCGCGGCAGCGGAGGACGGCCGCGAGCACGATATCTTGGAGACAGCGCGGTTCTTGTTCGGCATTGAAGAGGATGGGGCGGGGGAAAACGCTGCGAAGTAGGACTGTGTTGGTCACGGGCGGCGCGGGGTTCATCGGCTCGCACGTGGCTGATGCGTACTTGGCGCGAGGCTGGTCGGTAACGGTCGTAGACGATCTCTCCTCCGGCAAGCGCGAGAATGTGCCGGCTGCCGCCGAGTTCGCGGAGCTGGACATACGGGATGAACGGCTTCACGAACTGTTCGAGCAGCGCGGCGGGTTCGAACTGATCAACCACCACGCTGCTCAGATCGATGTGAGGGTGTCGGTCCAGCGACCGCAGTTCGACGCCGAGGTCAACGTCGGTGGGCTGATCAACGTGCTGGAAGCTGCGAGGGAGTGGGGTACCAGGCGTTTCATATTCGTCTCGTCGGGTGGCGTGGTCTACGGTGACGTCGCCGAGCGACCGATATCGGAGACGGCGCCGAAACGACCGGAATCGCCCTACGGGGTCAGCAAGTTGGTGGGTGAGCACTACCTGCGGTGTTACCGCTTGCTTCACGGGGTCGACTACGTCGCCCTGCGTTACTCCAACGTGTACGGACCGCGCCAGAGTCCCCACGGGGAGGCGGGCGTGGTTGCGATCTTCTCCAGTCGCATCGCTCGGAACGAACCGATCACCGTTTTCGGCAGCGGGGATCAGACGCGTGACTATGTCTACGTGAGCGATGTGGTTGCCGCGAACATGCTGGTGTCAGAGGCGACGCTTCTGGATGGCACCGACTTGGACGATCGAGCATTCAACGTAGGCACCGGCAAGGAGACTGACGTGAACGAACTGGCCGCGACGCTCATGCGTGCGGTCGGCCGCGGTGTGGGGATAGAGCACGCGCCGGCTCGGCCCGGCGAGCTGGTGTGGAACAGCTTGGACTGCGATAAGCTACGGAGTCTGGGATGGGAGGCGGCTGTAGAACTCGCCGACGGGTTGAGTCGGACGTATCGCTGGGTCGCCGAGAGGGCTGGATGATCGCACTCGTGCCGGCGGCGGTCGTGCAGACGCCGCTGCCCCGAAACGCTTGGGACATGGTCGCGACTGCGACCATCACGACCAAGGTGATTCTGGCGGTGCTGCTCGTCTTCTCGCTGGCCTCGTGGATCCTGATCATATGGAAATGGATCCAGTTCCGTCGTACGCGTGCCCTTCAAGAGGAATTCTTGAGCCACGTGGCCAAGGCACAACGCCTAGAGGAAGCGTACAAGGCTGTCTTGGCACTCGCCGACTCACCCTACCTGCGCGTGTTCAGACGTGGCATGAACTTCTTCTCGGGTCTGCGACCGCACGCGGAGAACCCAGGCGGCGGGCTTTCCGCGGCGCAGGTGGAGACGCTTCGCTTGGTGCTCGAGAAGGAGCAGGTGGGTGAGCGCGATGCGATGGCTCATGGGTTGCCTTGGCTCGCGATCATCGCAACCGTGAGCCCGCTGCTCGGGCTCATGGGCACGGTGGTCGGCGTGATGGACGCCTTCGTGGGCATCTCCGTCCAAGGCACGGCGAACATCACGGCTGTGGCGCCGGGGATCGCCGAGGCGCTGATCACGACCGTGATGGGTCTGGCGGTGGCTATTCCTGCCGTGATCGGCTACAACCACTTCGCTAGCCGCCTCGGTCTGTTTGCCGGTGAACTGCAAGGCTTCGCCAACGAGTTCATCGGAGCGCTGGCGCGGGAAGGCAAGATCTGATGGCGCGGTACGGAGGGCTCTACGAGGAGCGTTCACTGCCGCTCACGGCCGACATCAACCTGATCAACCTAGTCGATGTCGCTTTCACTCTGCTCGTGATCTTCATGATCACGGCGCCGATCCTGCAGGGCGGTGTCGAGGTCCAAGTTCCGAGGGCCGAGGTGGCGCCGCTGCCGGCGGCCGAGGTGATAGTGGTTTCGATCGATCGAGATGACGCCATCTACATCGACGATGCCCGGGTAACATACGAGGAATTCAGAGCAGCGATTAGGGACGTGTGGACTCAGAAGGGCACACCACCTGTGTATGTGCAGGGTGATGAGGGCGCGAATTATGGGATCGTCCTCCGGGTGATCGCCGCGCTCAAGGCAGCCGAGATCGAGGCAGTGGGCCTGGTGGCGGAGCCGGAGGTGCGCCGGAGACGCTGACGCGATGGCTCGGCTGATCCTTCGCCAGGAATCGCGCGGGCTGGAGGAAGGCGTGCCGCCCGGGGCGATCGTGGGCTCGATGGGCTTACACATGGCTGTCGTAGTCCTGATGGTCTGGGGAGCGAGCCGCATCGAAATTCCCCCGCCCCCGCAAGTCTATCAGGTGGAACTCGTCGCGGCCCCGCGTGCAGCTCCGGTGCGGGAGGTGCCTGTTCCGGACAGACCGCGCCCGGCTCCCGAGTCGGCCGCTGAGAGGCGTCCTGTTGAGACGAGGCCGGCCGTCACCAGCAGGCCGCGTCAGGAAAGTCGAGCGGCGGAGACACGCGAGGCCGAGGGCGAGGAGAGGCGCGAGCCGACGGTGGAAGAGCGCCCGGCAGCGCCGCCGGAGCAGGCGCCGGAGGGCAGGGTCGACATGCCGGTACGCTTGGAAGGCGCGCCGTTTCCTTACCCCGAGTACCTGGAGAATATTATCTTGCAGATCAAACGGCACTGGCGACCACCCACGAGTCGTGGGCGGCTGCGGGCCGAGTTGGCGTTCACGATCCTGCGGGACGGCTCTGTGGCAGAAGTGAACTGGGTTCGCCGGTCGGGAAACCCGACGTTCGATCTCGAAGCGCGCGGCGCCATCGAGGCGGCAGGTCGACGCGGAGCCTTTGGGCCGTTGCCCGAGGACTACCCGTCAGACCGGTTGCGTGTATCGTTTTTCTTCGATCCGACCCGGTACTAGGAAATCTCTGCATTCTCGGTAGATGTCCCGAACAACTATGCTTGCAGGCCAGCGATATCCGGGACGCCTTGGCGCGACCGGGAGGATGAGCGGAGCGCTTCGGGCTGTCGCTCTAATGATCAGCGGCGCCCTGGCACTCGCGCCCGCTTCGACATCGGCGCAAGAACCGCAGCGGGACAGTATCCCCACCGACGTTCGCGTGGGCATCCTCTACCAACCGGTGTTCCGGCCCGGGATCGTCATGCCGGTGATCGCGGCACCGCCGGAGCTCAGGGAGCTGGCTGACAGCGTGCTTGCGGTCATCCTCCGCGACCTCGGCTACAGCGACCGGCTCCAGGTGATGTCGGTTGGCGAGGACATCCCGCTTGAGGGACCGGTAAACTACGGGTTGTGGGACCAGCTCGGTGCGGTATGGCTGCTGCTGGGAGCGATCGAGGGCCCGGCCGACGCGCCCGTGCTCAGGTTGTCGCTGCATGATGTGGTGTACAGACTGCTTCAGGATGTCCGGGCCTTCGAACTCCCGCCGCTGCGGCACCCGGCCTTCCGCATGACGCTGCACAGCGCGGCCGACCAGGTGGTCCGCTGGGCGACCAGCAGCACCGGGATCGCGGCAACCCGGATCGCCTTCGTGGATCGCTCGGCTGGCGGGTTGGAGATCTTCGTGGTGGACAGCGACGGCTTCGGGTTGCGTCGCCTGTCCGACGACAGCTCCATCGCCTACTCGCCGGCGTGGGCGCCGTCCGGTGACCGGATCGCCTACATGTCATACGTGGGCGGCGACCCGGCGATCTACGAACTCGATCTCAACCCGGGGACGTCAAGCCTTCTGGTCGACCTCCCGGGAATGGACATGACACCGACGTACTCGCCCGACGGTGCCCTGCTGGGGTTCGCTGCGACGGTGGAAGGCCGGACCGAGGTCTACTCCTACAACCTGGCGGAACGATGTTGCGCGACGCGACTTACTTATGCACGCTTCGCGAATTCCCTCTCGCCGACCTTCTCGCCGGATGGCAAGCGGTTCGCCTTCAACTCGGATCGGCTTGGGCAGCTGCACATCTTCGTACAAGATACGCAGGACGGGTCCGCGGAGTTGATCACGCGGTATATCTACGACCAGAGTGTTCATAACGCGGCCCCGGATTGGTCGCCGACCGGCGATCGCATCGCGTTCCACGGTTGGGTGGAGGGAGTACCGCAGATCTTCACGGTGGCGCCCGACGGGCGCGGGCTGCGGCAGCTCACGCAGGAAGGCCGCAACGAGGATCCCAGCTGGGCGCCGGACGGGCGTCATATTGTGTTTGCTTCCACGCGAGGTGGATCGGCGGGATTGTGGGTGCTGGATGTGGTGAGCGGCCGAATTCGCGGGCTGGTGCGGAGTGCGGAGGGGCGCTTGCCTGACTGGTCGGGACGCTTAGATTCCACGTTTCTCGTAGGAGGCACATCTGCCGCAGGCCGTAACCGTGATAACCCCTAGGGAGGGGTCTATGGTGATCAACTTCAAGAGGGAAGTGAGCTGGCTCAGCGCGATTGCGCTGGCGCTAGTCGTTGCAGGTTGTGGCGGCGCCCCCGCACCTGAACCGGAGCCGCAACCCGAGCCCGAGCCTCAGGTGCAGCCGAGGGATGAAGCCGCTGAGCGCGAGGCCCGTGAAGCTGAGGAGAGGAGGCGCCGCGAAGAGGAGGAGCGGCGTCGCCGCGAGGCGGAGCGTCGACGCGTGCTGTCGGTCATCGCTGAACCCGTCCACTTCGATTTCGACAAGTCCGACATCCGTCCCGACGCCGAAGAGGTGTTGCAGCGGAAGGTGAGCCTGCTTCGCGAGTACCCCGGTATCCGCCTGCGAATCGAGGGGCACTGCGACGAGCGCGGCTCAAACGAGTACAACCTCGCGTTGGGCCAGCGTCGTGCGGAGTCCGTCCGCCGCTACCTCATGAGCTATGGCATCGATGCCGGTCGTTTCGCGACGATCAGCTACGGTGAGGAGCGCCCGCTGGTAGACGCTCATAACGAGGAGGCTTGGGCGCAGAACCGGCGCGCCGACTTCCCGATCACGGATCACGGACGCCTCGAGCCCGGGGACTGATCTGCCGATTCGATTGATGAGGTTCTACGCCGTCAGGCTCGTGGCGCTGCTGGCCATCGTCGCCTGCAGTGCTTGTGCAACGAAGCGGGATGTTGACCGCATCCGGGGTGATCTCGCCTCGGTTCGAGCGCGCCAGGACAGCATCGCGAGCCGCTTGCTGGAGCTGGACAGCGCGCTCGCAGCGGCGCAGGAAGAGCAGCGGAGCCTCGCCCTGACGATGGGGGGCGACCTCCGCCGCCAGCTCGATGACATAGAGCGGCAGCTCGTGCAGATTCAGGAGCTGCTCGGCCAGAGCCAGATCGTGCTTCGTAGCCTGCGGGAGCGGATCGAGACGCGTCAGTCGGAGGAGGTCCCCCCTGGGGTTGAGCCGGATAGCGCGGCGCTGGAGGGTCCGGAAGCGGAGGGGGGCGCGGTCAGTAATGCCCGCGCCCTCTATGCCGCAGCGATGGAGCAGTTCCGCCGTGGGGCCTACAACACTGCGCGGGCAGGGTTCGAGGAGTTTCTTGCCACTTATCCTGCAGATGAGCTGGCCCCTGACGCTCAGTATCACGTGGCGGAGACCTACTGGGAAGAGCAGGATGCCGCTCAGGCGCTGCGTGGGTATAACCGTGTGGTCGAGCTATACCCCAATTCGCGGGCAGCGCCGACGGCGCTCTACAAGGCTGCACTTCTACAATTCGAGCAGGGGAACAAAGACTCCGCTTGTCAGTATTTCCAACGTGTAATGGCGGGTTATCCACGGAGCGACGAGGCCCGGCTGGCCCGCGACCGGGCCGAGCGGCACGGCTGTCGCTGACGGTGGGCTCGGTGGGTTACCGGGCGATCCACCCCTTCCTAAATGCGCTGTCCGTATTGCGGTCGTACGAATAATCGAGTCATCGACTCGCGAGCGAGCCGTGACGGTCGAGCGGTCCGCCGCAGGCGCGAGTGCCAGCACTGCGGCGATCGCTTCACTACCTACGAGGTTGTGGAGGAGCGCCCGCTGTCGGTCCGAAAGCGGGACGGCAGCGTGGAGCCCTTCGATCGCAACAAGCTGATCCGGGGCATCCAGGTTGCCTGCACCAAGCGTCCGATCACGCTGGGGCAGATCGAGGAGATCGCCGACGCCATAGAGGAGAGCCTCGAAACAAGCGAATCGGGCGAGGTGGAAAGCTGGCAGATCGGCGAGCGCGTGATGGACTACCTGAGAGACCTCGACCAGGTCGCGTACGTGCGCTTCGCCTCGGTCTACACGCGTTTCCAGGACCCGGAAGAGTATCTGGACGCGATTCGCAAGCTGGCGGCTCGGCAGGGGTACGACGCCGCGCAGCTCGATTTCCTTGAATCCGCCCTTGAGGAGGAGCGGCCGGCGAAGAGCCGGAAGGATAGGGGGCGGTCGAAGTGAAGCGGGGCAAAGGCAGCGCAGAGATGCCGTTCCTCGATCATCTCGAGGAGTTACGGGCTCGGCTGATCTGGGTTGCCGTGGCAGTCTTGACGCTCTCCGTGGGTGGCTTCTTCATCGTCACCGAGCTCGATGTCATCGGCCTGCTGAAACGGCCTATCACGCCGCTAGTTCCCGAGGGGATGCTCCTGTTCACCAGCCCGACGGAGCCGATGGCGGTGACCCTGAAGTTGTCCTTCCTGGTGGGGATCGTCCTGGCACTGCCGATCATCGTGTATCACGCCTGGGCGTTCCTCTCGCCGGCGCTCTTTGAACGGGAGAAGAAGGTGCTGGTTCCCGCCCTCGTAGGTGCATTCGTATTGTTCCTGCTGGGGGTGGCGATGGCCTACTTCCTGGTTCTCCCCCTCGGCTTGCGATTCCTGCTGGGTTTCCAGACGCAGGCACTGTCCCCGATCATCACCATCGGAGAGTACCTGCGGTTCGCAACACGTCTGATTCTGGCGTTCGGTGTGATCTTCGAGCTTCCGCTCGTGACGTTGCTGTTGTCTCTGATGGGCATCATCAACGCGGGGACCCTGAGAAAATACCGACGCCACGCGATCGTTGGCGTCGCTACGTTGTCCGCTATCCTGACGCCGGCTGACGTCGGGACCATGCTAATGATGATGGCCCCGCTGCTCTTGCTGTATGAGGTCTCTGTTCTGCTCGTGGCTGTGGTCGATCGCCGGCGGCTGGTTGGGAGCAGCCCACAGCCGATCGCGGATTGACCACGTCTCACGCGGGGCGCTGCTGGCTCTGACAGCAGCCGCACTCGTAGGCCTTCCTGCGTCTGTACCTGAGGGTCTCGCGACACCTGCGGATATCGCGCCGCTCGGCCTGCACGCGATCACCCAGGACACGACCCGACAGGACACGACGCAGGCCGGGCGCAGGGAGGAGACGGGCGAAGAGGTTAGGGATGTGCGCCGCGCACTGGAGGAAAGGAGGCGCGGGGGGATTCCGTCTGATTCAGTGCCAGCGGACTCCGTTGTTGAGTCCGGGCCACCGTTCCCGGCCCCGGACTCCGTCATGCAGGCTCTGATGCAGCGGCCTGGCTACCGTCCGGTGGTCTATCGCGGCGATACTCTGCAGTTCTCGACGCGTGATCGCTCGATCCACTTACGCGAAAGGGCCGAGATTGAGCGTGCCGGGGAGCGACTCTACGCCGACTCGGTAGTCTACGACGGTGCGACGCTCTTCGTCACAGCATACGGCAAGTCAAAGTTGATCAACGCCAAAGGTGAAGAGGTCGACAGCGAGGTAGGGCCACTCTTCTACCACACCGAGCGGAAGATTGGCACGATGTTGGGCGGTCGCACCCGTTGGGAGATATGGAACGTCATTGGCAACTTCACATTGGAAGGGAGCGACACGCTCTGGGTAAGGGAAGGGACATTTACGTCGTGTGATCTACCGGAGCCGCACTATCACTTTGCCTCGGACAGAATAAAGCTCATCATGGGCCACATCATCGTGGCGTGGCCGGTGCGGCTTTACTTCGGCGAGGTGCCGGTCTTCTGGTTCCCGTTTATCGCTCAGGATATCCGGAGGGGCCGGCACAGCGGGATACTGACGTTTGGATTCGGGGTCAACGACATCGTCAGGAACTCCAGCGGCTACAACCGCCACATCTCGAATCTCGGGTACTACTGGGCCATCAGCGATTACATGGATGCCCAGCTCAGTCTCGATTGGTGGAGCGACACGTGGACGCGCCTCGATGGGTTCTACCGCTATCGCTGGCGGCAGAAGTTCCTGAACGGGCGACTCGGATATTCCCACTTCTTCCTGCCAAACGGCGGCCGCGAGCTGTCGCTCGCCTGGAACCACAGCCAGAAATTCGGAGAGCGCTCCGATCTGCGAGCCTCGGTCCAGTACGTCTCTAGCCAGACGTTCAGGCGCGAGAGTGAGTTCAACCCGGAGCGGCTGGTGCAGCAGATCCGCTCAGATGTGGGTTTCACGTCACGGCTCAACTGGGGGACCCTGAACCTCAGCGGGCAGCGAATTCAGCCGCTCACGGAGGGCGAGGCAACGACCACTTCGTTTCCACAGTTCTCACTCACGCTCTCGCCGATCGTGCTGACGCCGGCTCGCTCGCCGCTAGAAGCTCGTTGGTTTAACGGCCTCACGTGGAACGGCAGCACGAATTTCGGACGCCAGCTCTCGTCGCGACCGGGACAGCCTGACCGCAGCTCGCTGAGCGCCAGAGCCACGTCCGGCCTCTCTCTCGGTAGTCTCCGCTTGAACTCAAGCAGCTCCTACACTGAACAAGTGATTGACCAGCCGGACACGCTGAGCGCAGATACGACGATCGTCGATAGTGATACGACCATAAGCAACGTCGTGATCATCGGACCGCAGAAGCGTACTGGTACGCTGAGGTGGCGAACCTCTGTTGGCTATCAGCAGCGCCTCATTGGATCCACGACAGTCACGCCGGCGGTCAACTTCGACGGCACGTTGTTTCGCTCGAACGAGACCGACCTCGATTTCGTGGCCGCTCCGACGCGGATCTCCATGTCGGCGACCCTGAACACGGACTTGTACGCATTCTTCCCAGGCCTCGGCCCGCTGCAGCGGATTCGGCACAAGCTCTCTCCGGCCTTCAGCTGGAGCTACAGCCCGGCGACAAAGCCGTCAGAGAGGATTCTCGAGCTCAGGGATTTCAGGGCAGACAGCGCGCTTGAACAGCACGTGCTGTCCATGACACTGTCCCAAACGTTCGAGGCGAAGCTGAAGCCGCGGGAGAGCGCAGCGGGAGATTCAGCCCAAGCGGACACGGTGCAAGCCGGTCGACCACCTGAGGCGCCTAAGATAACGCTGCTGGCCATCCGCACCACGCCGTTCACCTACGATCTCGTGCGAGGCAGACTCACGACCAACAGTGTGTCGAACAGCATTACCTCGGACCTTCTGAGAGGGCTTTCGCTGCGTGTGGATCACGAGCTGTTCACGACGCGGGATGGCCGTCGAGAGTTCGATCTCTTCCTCAGACAGCTCAACCTGAGCTTCTCACTCGGCGGGCAGACCATGGGCGACCTCGCAGGAGCGCCGAGCGCCGGCATCGGCAGGGGACGGGGAATCGTGCCGGAAGCTCGGCAATTCGAGGAGGGTGAACCGGAGTTCGCCGCCGAGGACGAGGACAAGCCCCGCCTCGCAGAGGAAGCCAGAGGTGGACCGCGGCCCTGGAGTCTCAGCATCGACTACAGCCTTGTGCGCACACGACCGCTGCCAGACCAGGAGCCGCCACCCAACCGCCAGTCCGTACGAGCCAACCTCGGGTTCAAGCCGACCGAGAACTGGACGGTGAGGTGGCGCACGCAATACGATCTGGAGAAGGGTGAGTTCGTGGACCACGCGCTCAGTCTGCAGCGTGATCTGCACAGGTGGTCAGCGAGCTTCCAGTTTCTCAAGGCCGCCAACGGCAATTTCATGTTCGACTTCAGGGTTCACCTCAACGATCTGCGGGACGTGAAGTTCGACTATCGTCAGGAAAACCGAAGGTCCGGGGGTCGCTAGTGAGTCTTGCCTGGCAACCCATTGGCGATCGACGGTGGTTGACCTGACTCGCCGCACGCTTATCGACCCAGCAAGAGATGTCGAGAATACAGCGGAGGTATGGATGGCTATGGTGACGGGAGCGCCACGGACGGTGCGGGTGCCGCGGGGCACGCAGATCTCCTGCAAGGGCTGGCAGCAGGAAGCGGCGCTGAGGATGCTAATGAACAACCTCGATCCTCAAGTGGCCGAGAAACCCGACGAGCTCATCATCTACGGCGGTTCAGGCAAGGCGGCCCGCTCTTGGGAGGCCTTCGAGGCGATCGTGGGGTCGCTGAAAGCGCTTGAGAGTGATGAGACGCTGCTGGTGCAAAGCGGCAAGCCGGTCGGCGTTTTCAGGACGCACAACGAGGCGCCCCGGGTCCTCATCGCCAACGCCAATCTCGTCGGCCGCTGGGCAAACTGGGACCACTTCCGGGACCTGGAGCGGAAGGGCCTGATCATGTACGGGCAGATGACCGCAGGGTCCTGGATCTACATTGGGACGCAGGGGATCCTCCAGGGAACGTACGAGACCTTCGCTGCGGCGGCGCGCGAGCATTTCGGCGGCTCGCTCGAAGGCCGCTTCGTGCTGAGCGGTGGGCTGGGAGGCATGGGAGGTGCCCAACCACTGGCAGCGACGATGAACGGCGGAGCGTTCCTCGGTGTCGAGGTGGACCCAGCTCGGATCGAACGGCGCCTCAAGACGCGTTACCTCGACCGCGCGACGGAGGATCTGGACGAGGCGCTCGAGATTGCCTCGAAGGCCCGGGATCGCCGCCAGGCGGTCTCGGTGGGCCTGCTGGGCAACTGCGCGGACGTAGTGCCGGAGATCGTGCGACGCGGCGTTGTCCCTGACTTGGTGACGGACCAGACCAGCGCGCACGATGCGCTGAACGGCTACGTGCTACAGGGGCTCACGCTGGATGAGGCGGCTGTGCTGAGGGAGCAAGATCCCGACACCTATGTACAGCGCGCTATGCAGTCGATCGCAGTGCACGTGCGGGCGATGCTCGACCTGCAGCGCCAGGGCTCGGTCGTGTTCGACTACGGAAACAATATCCGGGCGCAGGCACGGGATGCCGGTGTCGACAACGCATTCGACTTTCCGGGCTTCGTCCAGGCCTATGTACGCCCGCTGTTCTGTCTCGGAAAGGGCCCCTTCCGCTGGGTGGCGCTCTCCGGCGACCCGGCGGACATCCAGCGGACCGATGAGCTGGTGCTGAGGCTGTTTCCGGAGGACGAGGCGCTGAGCCGCTGGATACGGATGGCGAGTGAGAGGGTCGCTTTCCAAGGGCTGCCTGCCCGCATCTGCTGGCTTGGACAGGGCGAGCGCGCCAGGTTCGGACTCGCGATCAACGATCTGGTGGCGCGCGGCGAATTGAAGGCCCCGATCGTCATCGGGCGTGACCACCTGGACACGGGCTCGGTGGCGAGTCCGTTTCGGGAGACGGAGGGGATGAAGGACGGTAGCGATGCTATCGCCGACTGGCCCGTCCTCAACGCCATGCTCAACGTGGCGAGCGGCGCGACCTGGGTAAGCTTCCACCACGGAGGCGGTGTGGGCATTGGCTACTCACTGCACGCTGGCCAGGTGATCGTCGCCGACGGGACGGCGGAGGCGGCGCGACGGCTCGAGCGAGTGCTGACGAACGATCCAGGCATCGGTGTGGCCCGGCACGCTGATGCGGGCTACGAGCAGGCGCTGGAGACGGCGCGCCGGCACGGAATCAAGATCCCCATGGCTGATGTCTGAGGCGCAGCAGCTGGTACTGGAAGCGTCGCAGGTACTCACCTGCCCCGGAGGCCGCGGCCCGCGACGGGGCGCAGCGATGTCGCGCATCGGCCTGATCGAAGACGGAGCCGTGGCGATCAGCGAGGGCCGCATCGAGGCCGTGGGCCCACGCGAGCAAATACGCGCTCGTTACCCGGAAGTTGAGCGGGTGGATCTGAGCGGCCACGTGCTCACGCCGGGCCTGGTCGACTCGCATACGCATGCGGTGTTCGGTCGCTGGCGGCTGGACGAATACGAGCTGCGCTGCGCCGGCGTGCCGTACATGGAGATTGCTCGGCGGGGCGGCGGGATCAACGCTTCAGTGCTCGACTTGCGGGAGCGGTCGGAGCAGGAGCTCGTTGACCTCAGCCGCGAGCGCCTTCGGTGCATGCTCGAGCACGGAACGACGACGGCGGAGGTGAAGAGCGGCTACGGTCTCACGCTGGAGGACGAGCTGAAGATGCTCCGAGTGGCTCGGAAGCTGGACGCGGAAGGATGGATCGACATCGTGCCAACCTTCTTGGGTGCGCATGCGATACCTCCGGAATACCGTGACCGACGTCCAGAGTACATCGACCTGCTCGTGCGCGAGATGATCCCCGCCGTCGCCGAGTCGGGCTTGGCGATCTTCTGCGACGTCTTCATGGAGCCGGGAGCCTACACGCCGGAAGAGACGCGGCGAGTCCTGGAAGCGGCGGCGGACCACGGGCTCGTTCCGAGAATCCACGCCGATGAGTTCGAGTCGAGCGGTGGCGCCGAGCTCGCGGTGGAGTTCGGCGCCGCCTCGGCGGACCATCTGGGCGCGGTCTCCGAAGCCGGTATCGCTGCCCTGGCCCGGTCTGAGACCGTTGCCACGCTCCTTCCAGGCACGCTCTTCTTCCTCGGCCGAGGGAAGTATCCGCCGGCTCGCAGGCTGATCGAGCGGGGGGCGGCGGTCGCCCTCGCCACCGACTTCAACCCCGGCTCCTCCCCTACTGTCAACCTGCAGGTCGTGATGAGCCTCGCCTGCAGCCAGCTGGGCATGTCGCCAGGCGAGGCACTGGTAGCCGCGACGGTGAACGGAGCGGCAGCTCTGCGCTTGGTTGACGGACGGGGTACCCTGGAGGCCGGTGCTGCGGCTGACCTAGTGGCGTTTCGAGTGGCTGATTACCGTATGATCTCTTACCTGTATGGGCGCAACCACTGCGTGGGCGTCTGGAAGCGGGGGCTGCGCGTGCACTGAGGATGCAACTTGTAGTGCACTTGCGGGGTACGGGCCGCCGCAACGGGTGCAGTCTGCAAGAGGGGGAAGATCGGGGTGGGCCTGCGGAGAATGAGATAGGTTATATATTCTAAGGGTTTGGGGGTTTAACGCCGCGCCGCTGCGGCGCCCGGGGGCCCCCGCGGTGGTGCGGCTGGCTTACGCATGTAGCTGGACGGTTCGGCTAGCGAAGCTGTTCGGAACGAGGTCGGATGCCCAACGGAGCACAGTTCAGGCAAAAGGCTAGGGCCTTCGAGCAACGCGAGAACTGGAAGCGCGCGATCGAGGCGTATGAGCGTGCGATCGAGGCGGACAAGAAGGCTCGCAAGGATATCGACCTCGGCCTCTACAATCGCCTCGGCGACCTATACCGGCGGATTGGGGACGTAAACAGGGCTGTCCACTACTATGAGCTGGCGGTCGACGGCCACCTGGCTGCGGGCTTCTACAACAACGCCATCGCTCTCTGCAACAAGATCCTGCGCAATCAGCCGAACCGGCACTCCGCCTACCTGAAGCTGGGCAAGATTGGAGCGGCCAAGGGTTTTCTTTCCGACGCGCGCCGGCACTTCCTGGAATACGCCGAGCGCATGCAGAGGTCGAATCAGCTCGACGCCGCGTTCGCGGCGCTGATTGAATTCGCCGATCTGTCGCCGGACCCGGAGGTCCGGTTGATGATCGTCGAACAGTTGATCGAGCATCAGCGGCACTCACAAGCAGTGGAGCAGTTGAGGCTGGCCTGGCGCGACCTCAGGGATGAGGGACGTGAGGCGGACGCGGCCGAGGTGCGGGAGCGCGTTTTGGAGATGGCGCCCGAGCGTGATCCGGAGGTCCACCCGCCGGAGGCATCTTTGTCGAGCGCTGTTGACGCCGAGGGGATCATCGATCTGCCGGAGATCCTGCCCTACGATGAGCCGGAGAGGCAGGCACGGGAGGAGGCAGTGGCGGTGGCGCCGGACTTCGAGGAGGGGTCGGACGAAGAAGGGGATTTCGAGGAGGTGGCTGTCGGCCTAGAGTCGCAGCTACCGGAAGTGGAGCCTCTTGAGGTCGAGCCAGCTGACGAGACGCTGGGCGTCATGCCGACCACGCTGGCCGAGGCGGAGGCGGTAGAAGAGACGGCGGGGCTGGAGGAGGGTATCGATCTCGAGATCGTGCCAACTTCGCTGACGTCAGACGAGCTTGACGAGGAACTGTTGGAGGGTGTTAGCGCCGAGGAGCTTGAGGCGGCGCTGGATGTGGGCGATGCGTTCGAGGAGGCTGGAACCGGTGACTTGGACGAACTCAGCCCCGCGGCTACAGCGCTGGAGGAGCCTGCAGAGTCGATACGCCCGGAAGCGGCTATCACGCCTGTAGACCGGGTCGCCGAGCTGGGGTCGCGCCTACGCGCGGAAGGCCGGCAGCCCGGGCTGCTGGTTGAGCTGGCGGAAGCTCTGCTGGAGACCGGGGGTGATGACAAAGCCGCGCTTTGCCTGAATCAGGCGTTGGACCTCTACGGGCAACAAGGCCAATACCGGGAGGCGGAGCGGGTAATCGACGGGTTGTTGCGGCTGGATGTTAACAACGTGTTGGCCTATCAGAAGCGTGTCGAACTGGCGTTCAGGTCGCGTGATCGCGGAGGGTTGATCGAGGCGTACTTAGGGTTGGCGGATTGCCTGGACCGCACTGAGGCCGGCAACAAAGCCCGCGCGGTGTACGCCCGCGTTCTTGAGCTCGATCCCAGGAATCGGCGCGCTGCTGCTGCGCTCGAGATGTTCGGCGAGGAGCCGGCGACTGCGGAGCCGGCGGCCGAAACGCCAGCGACGGCAGCGGCTGCAGCTGCCTATGACGAGTTTGTGGATCTGGGTTCGCTGGTGCTCGAGAAGGCTGGGAGCGAGCGCAGGAGCACGCGATTCAGGGTGCCGGCGACAGATCCGCAGAGTGAAGCGGACGTCAACTTCGCCGCGCTGCTCGATCAGTTCAAGTCGATGGTGTCAGAGGCGATCGAGGAGGAAGACGCGGCAAGTCACTATGACCTCGGCGTTGCCTACAAGGAGATGGGCTTGATCGACGAAGCGATCGCGGAGTTTCAGGTCGCGGCCCGTGGCATGGAGTATCGGCTCCGTGCCATCGAGATGCTCGGTGCCTGCTTCTCTGAGAAGGATGAGCCACGCATAGCCTTGAAGGTGTTGAGCCGGGCGCTGCAGGTCCGAGGCTACCGAGACGAAGATCTGATTGGGATCTTCTACGCCATGGGGCGTGCCTACGAGGCGCTGGGCGAGAGCGCCAGCGCGTTGGAATGGTACGAGCGGGTCGTCGGCTGTGACGTGGGCTTCAAAGACGTGACCCGGCGCGTGGCAGCTCTTAGGCACTGATCACACCCTTTGACAAATCCGCTTGATTCCCGCTATCGTGTGCGTTCGGCTGCGCGCACTAGCGCGACAACGTCACTGACTCGCCGACTATCCGTTTATGTTGCGGACTGCAGCACCAGAACTGGCCCGAATTCAAGAGCCAGTACGGGCTCGGCTGGATAAGCTGGACGAGCTGCTGCGGCAGCTCGTTGTGGACGAGTTTGAGCTCATCGACGAGGTGAATGACTACCTTCTGCTCAAACGCGGTAAACTCTTTCGTCCCACTCTGCTGCTGCTGAGTAACGAGATCGGCGGCAAGCCAAGTGACGAGGCTGTATTGCTAGCCGCGGTGGTGGAAGCCGTGCACCTCGCTACGCTCGTCCACGACGACGCGGTGGACCATTCGGTGCTGCGACGTGGCATGCCTACGGTCAACTCCCTATGGGGTCATCAGGTTGCCATCATCATGGGCGACTACCTGTACTCCCGCTCGGTCATGGAGATGGCACGGCTGCAGAGGGTGGACGTTATCAGCGTGTTGGCTGAAGCGGCGAACGCGATGACAATCGGCGAGATGCGGCAGCTCACCATGCATGATTCCCTGGATTTCACGGAAGATGACTACGATCGGCTGATCAGCGCCAAGACGGCATCGCTGATGTCGGCGGCGTGTGAGTTGGGCGCGATGGTGGGGGAACCTGAGTATCGCGACAAGTTGAAGGCTTACGGCTACGCCCTGGGGATGGCTTTTCAGGTGGTCGACGACATCCTCGACTATATTGGAACCGAGGACGCTACCGGTAAGCCGTCAGGGCATGACCTGCGCGAGCACAAGGTGACGCTCCCGCTGATCGCGGCGTTGGGCGAGTTTGATCGTGAGGAACGACTCGCCGTGAACGCGTTGTTCGCAGATCCCGAGCCGGATGATGGGCTGGTTCTGCGCGTGGTCGAGGCGACGGCGGCCCGAGGCGGAATCGAGTACGCCCGGGCCAAGGCCCGGAGCTTCGCTGAGCAGGCGCTGGCAGCTATCGAGGGATTGCCAGAGAGCCCCAGCGCGACTGCGCTGGCTGATGCGGTAACCTATGTAATCGAGCGGCGACAGTGACTCGAGGCGACGGTTTGCTGGTCCGACCAACCTACCGCTCACCGTGGCGGGTGGTGGCGATTCTGGCGCTCGGCTTCCTGCTGGGCGCCATTCTGACGAAACTGTCCATTTGGTTCCTACCCGAGGGGCCCTTCCGCGAGTTCTTCACAACGACGATCTCCGCGAGCCTCGGCCCGCTCAGCGTGGACCTGCTGGTCCTGGCGTTCACCCTCGGGCCTATCGTCCTGAAAGTCAACCTGTTCAGCGTGGCTGGCGTGCTCTTGGTGGCCTACGTGGCCAGGATGATGCTCTAGGGTCGCATCAGCATCGATCAGGACCCAGGCACGAAGATCTGCCGGCGCCAGTCCTCGATCTCCGCTTCCTCGCGCAGGTCCGCCAGCCACACATCAAGCGCCGTCCGCTGGCGCTGTAACGCCAACTGCGCTCTCAGGCCTTCCTTGACGGCCTCGTACTCCGCCCGGTTCGCTTCAACGCGTTCGCTGACCTTGAGGAAAAAGAAGCGGTCATCGGCTTCGACCGGTCCGGCGATCTCGTTCAGCTCGAGGCCGAAGGCCGTGCCGATGACCGTATTGGCCTGGCCCAGGCCGGCGACGAAATCAAGGCGCGTGAATAGCGGGCTGCTCTCGATCGTCAGGTCGTGGGCGCCGAGCACCTCCTCGAAGGGCGTACCCTGTCTCACCTCAGCGCCGATCTGAGCGGCGAGCCAGCTGGCGGTCTCTGTCTTCTTTTCGAGCAGCAGCCGACGGCGCACTGCGGGCTCTGCGTCGTCGAATGGCAAGTAGGCCCGCGTTGTACGGGTGAGTAGCTCGAACACGTGGAACCCTTCATCGGTCTCGTAGACGCGGCTCAGCTCACCGGCGGTCGTAGAGTCGTGAAAGGCCCAATCACAGACAGGAGGGAACGACCCCATTCCGGGCACGAAATCGCTGCCCTCGGCGAGGGTAATGCGGCGGCTCGGGACGCCCAGAGAGTCGACGGCGACCTCAAGGCCGCTGGCCAGCGCGATCCTCTCCAGGCGATCAACCGAGGCGAGCAGCTGGTCCTCGCTATCTCCACGCAGCTGAATCGGGATCAGGATATGTGACGCCCGCACGCGGTCGGTTTCCCTTTCCGTCAGCGTGATGATGTGGTAGCCGTATGGCGTGAGTACGGGCTCGGAGATCTCGCCTGGCGCGAGCTCGAACGCGGCTCGCTCGAACTCCGGCGTCATGTCGCCACGCTCGAACCAACCGAGATTGCCGCCCTCCGCGGCGGAGAACCGGTCGCCGCTGTGCGCGGCAGCCTGCTCTGCGAAATCGGCGCCGTCAAGGATGTCCGCGCGGATACGGCCCGCCGTCTCGAGTGCTGCGGCACTGTCGGCGGGTCCCGGAACCCGCGAGAACTCGACCAGCAGGACTTCTGCGCTGGCTGGCTGCTGGAAGTCCTCGAGGTGCTGCTCGTAGTAGCCCCGTAACTCCTCGTCGGTCACCGCCACTTCGGTGTCATCGACCTGAATCTCCGGGTCGAACACCGCGTACCGCACGCGAACTTGCTCGTTACGGTCGCGATACAGGCTCCACAACTCCGAGTCGGAGACGTAGATGCCGCTGCCGATCAGCTCGAGCAGCCGCGTGCGGGGCAACACAGTCCGATAATACTCCTCGATCTGCACAAGCAGGGCGGGATCGACGGCTGGCCCGGAGAAGAAGGCGCGGTACTTGTCGTAATCGAATTCGCCGCCGGTCTGAAAGAGTTCGTTGTCAACCAGCCAGGGTGGGGGTGTGGTCTGGAAAGCCAGCCTGATCTCTTCGTCGGTCACTGTGATACCTTGATGCTCCAGCTCCTGCTCGATGAGGATCTGGTTCAACAGCTGATCCCAGGCCTGCTCCTCGATCAGATCGATCTCCCGATCGTTCAGGGCGGCTCCCTTCTGCTCTCGTGCCTGGTCGGTCAGGCTGCGGAAGGTGCGTGTCCAGACCTGGTAGTTGATCGGGGTCCCATTGACGCGACCGACCTCCCCGACCGCCCGGGGGTTGCTTCGGCCCGAGATGTCCATACCCCACTGGAAGACCATCAGGCCGACGAAGGCCAGAACCACGATCAGCATGATGATCTTGGTGTTCCGACGCATCGAGCGCAGCATATGCCCAGTCCTTCTCCGTCTCGCTCGGCCAGCACAGTGTCTGAAGCGGAAGTGTGATCTGAATCTACGCGGCGAGGCGGAAAATGCCACCGCTCAGCGGGGGCTGTGGGGCCGGCGCTGCCAGCGTAGCGGGTAGCGGCGTTGACACTAACGTTTTGCAGGGACTATATTTGCACGATCCCCCGCCCGGCAGCGTCCTGAACCCATCCGCGCTTTAAGGAGTAGGTGGCATGCCTCCGGAGAACGACGTTCAGGCCGAGATCGAGCAGCTGGAGCAGCGTTTCGCGGAGAATTCCAGGGGGTTGGTCTTCGCCCACCTGGCGGACGCCTACCGAAGGGCGGGTCAGTTCGCGAAGGCGGAGGGCCTCATCCTTCATGGACTCAAGAACCATCCCAGCTACACGACCGCCTACAACGTACTGGGACGGGTCTATCTGGAAAGCGAGCGCTACGCCGACGCGCACGAGCAGTTCTCTACGGTCCTCGAACTCGATCCCCAGAACCTCATCGCCTTGAGAGCACTGGGCGACCTGGCCGGCAGGGGCGGGCGTCTCGACGACGCACGAACCTGGTATGAGCGCATGTTGCAGGTCGACCCGCGGAACGAGGAGGCCAAGGAGGAGCTGCGCAAGCTCGAGGCTGGGATCGCTGGAGTCCGACCGGCACCGGCTGTCGAGACGCCCCCGGCTGCTGAGCCGGGCGAGCCTGCTGCGGAGGTGGGGGAAGGCGCCGGTGAGGTTCAAGAGATTGAATTCGTGGAGCCCGAGCCGCTCGCGGGGGAAGCAGCCGCCGTCTCGAACGGCAGCGTCCCCGAGTCGATGCCGTGGGAGGGTATGCCTGAAGAAGGTCCGGTCGAGACAGCTCCCTCGAAGCTAGCGCAGGATGCGACCACGCCGATGGGAGGCGCCGAGCCGGGTGAGGTGACGCCAGCGGAGCCGATGCCAGAGGGCCCGGCGCGTGAGTCCACGCTGGACGTGTCGGCCGCGGAATCCGCGGAGCTCGACCTGGGCGAGCTGGAAGAATGGACTCCCGGGTTCCTGCGTGACGAGGATCTCGCTGGCGAAGGCGGGGGCGATCTCAGCCCCGACGAGCTCTTTGCCGAGCTGGGGGGTGATCTCGGCGCGGACCTGAGCGGTGCCGCGGAGGCCGACGAGGCCGGCCGTGACATGGTGACGGAGACGATGGCCGAGCTCTACGCCGAGCAGGGGCTCTACGAGGACGCGTTGGGCGTCTACCGTAAGCTGATCGAGATTCGCCCCAACGACGAGCGGATCCGGGCTCGAATTGCAGAGCTGCAGCAGCTGGCCGAACCTGCTGTTGGCGATGGCGGAGAGGAGCTCGCCGAGCTGTTGGAGCTCACGGAGCCGGCTGCGGCTGAGCTGAGCGAGCTGTCTGACGCGGAGGCGCTGGCCGCTCCGACGGAAGCGGAGAGCGGCTTCACGTTCGAGGATGAGGCGCCCGTCGCGGGGATCGAGCAGCTGGACCCCTTCGCTGCCTCCTTCGACGTGCTGGCCCTGCGGGCCGAGGGGGCGGCCCCGCCGACGCCAGCGATGCCAGTCGAGCCGGGAGCGGCCGAGGTCAGCGAGCCGGAGCCGGTGGCGCTGGTCGAGCTTGAGGAAGCGGTGGCGCTGGAGGAACTGCGGGAGGAAGTGGTACTGGAAGGGCTTCAGGAGACGGCCCTCTCCGCTGACGTGGTGCGAGCAGGCGCGGATATCGCACCGCCGGTGGAGGTCGAAAGGCCTGCGCCCGCGCCAGTCACTCCCGAGCCTGCGGTCGGCATCGGCCAAGCCGCTGAGCCGGCGACGATTGAGGAGTATCTCGCCGGGCTGCTGGACTTCAACCCAGAGGCGGACACCGCGCCCCAGGTCGATGCCGCTTCCTCCGCAGTCGATGCGGCGACCTCGGAGGATATGGAGGCGTTCCAGGCCTGGCTGAGAACCCTTAGGCGCTGAGCCCGGCCCAGCGACATTTCCCGTCGCCACCAGGGCCGCCGCCGCTACTGGCGTACGCTCGCTGATGGGCTTTGGGGATGGTAGCAGCCGCCTCGCGCCATGGGGACGCCTCGCATACCTTTGGTCCCGATGAACAGCCATGCTGGTGCGGTAGCCCGGCGGCTCGACCGCGTTCGGGCCGAGCTGGCGGAGCTCGACCTGCAGGGACTGCTCGTTTCCCAGCTTCCGAACGTGAGGTACCTGACCGGTTTCAGCGGCTCAAACGCCTGGCTGCTGATCGACGCGACCGGTGCGACCCTGCTCACCGATGGTCGCTACGGGCAGCAGGCCGAAGAGGAGCTTCCCGGCGGTGCAGGTTTCGAGTTCCTGATCGCGCCTGATGGGGTACTGGGCGAGCTGGTGGTGGAGCAGGCGAAGCGTCAGTCCAGCGGGTCAAGGTTGGGATTCGAGGGGCGGCACCTCTCGTTCGCCGAGTGGGAGCGGCTGCGGGACGTAAGCTTGGCGGTCGAGTGGGTGGCGGTCTCGGGCCTTGTGGAGGGCGTTCGAGCTGTGAAGGAGGAGGAGGAGATCGCGGCTATCGAGACGGCGGCGCGGATTGCGGCGACGGCGTTGGCCGAGACCGTTACGCTGGTCGAGCCGGGAGTGCGCGAGGCAGACATCGCCAGCGAGCTCGACTACCGCATGCGCCGTCTGGGCGCTCAGCGACCGGCGTTCGAGACCATCATAGCAAGCGGTGCGCGCTCGGCGTTACCCCATGCGGCGACGAGCGACCGCAGCGTGCGAGAAGGCGAGTTCATCCTGTGTGACTTCGGGGCCCACTGGCGGGGATACTGCTCCGACATGACGAGAACCTACGTCGTGGGGGAGGCTGAGCCCAAGCAACGTGAGGTGTACGAGTTAGTGCTGGCAGCGCAATCGGCGGCGCGCTCGGCGCTCAGGGCAGGCGTGTCAGGGGCCGAGGTGGATGCGGCGGCTCGCCAGGTCTTCGCGGAGGCCGATGTGGAGGAGCGATTCATGCACAGCACGGGCCACGGGCTTGGCCTCGAGGTTCACGAGGACCCACGGCTCGGGCGGCGGAGCGAGGACCGGCTGGAATCGAACATGGTTGTTACGGTGGAGCCGGGCCTCTACTTTCCAGGCTGGGGTGGAGTGCGGATAGAGGATGCTCTGGTGGTAACCGAGGATGGACCGCGGGCGCTCGTGGACCTGGAAACGAGTGAGCTTCAGGCCCTGCCTCTCTAGGCTCGTAGCGGCAGTTCGGGAGAAGCCGAGGTCCGTCCTTGTACTCGTCTGGAAGAGAGATGGCGACGACGGCAGATTTTCGTAACGGGATGGTCATGGAGCTTGACGGCGATCTCTACACGATCACCTATTTCCAGCATGTGAAGCCTGGCAAAGGTGGGGCTTTCGTCCGCACCAAGTTGAAGAACGTGCTTTCGGGCGCGGTAATCGAGAGGACGTTCCGGGCGGGCGAAAAGGTGGAGGAGGTGCGGCTCGTCCGTCGGCCAGTGCAGTACAGTTACACGGACGGACAGTTCTACTACTTCATGGATGGGGAGACCTACGAACAGATCCCCCTACGGGCCGAGACGATCGGGGGAGATCAGCTCGCCTACCTCAAAGAGAACATGATGTGCGAGGCGCTCTCGCGGGATAACGAGCCGATCTCTGTAGAGCTTCCGTTCTTTGTGGAGTTGAAGGTGGTGGAGACGGAGCCCGGAGTGCGGGGCGATACCGCACAGGGTGGTACGAAGCCGGCCAAGCTGGAGACGGGTGCTGTCGTGCAGGTGCCGCTCTTTATCGAGCCCGGCGATCTGATCAAAGTTGATCGGCGCGAGAACAAATACTTGGAGCGCGTCAGTTCATGATCGACATAGCTTTCCTGAAACGGCTGATCGAGCTCGTCGAGTCCAGCGATATCGACACGCTGGAGATCTCGCGCTGGGCTACGAAGATTCGCATCTCCAAGAATCCATCGGCGATCCTGGGAGTGAATGCTGCGTCGGCGCCGCCGACCCTCAGGGCGGACGCGAATCCGAGTGTGGCTCAGCCGCCGGCGCCGGCGGGGGTGGAAGCTGTCGAGACGGTCGAGCAAGCGGAGTTGCTGGAGGTTACCTCGCCCATGGTCGGCACCTTCTACCGCGCGCCGGCCCCGGATGCGGACCCGTACGTTGAGGTCGGTGACCACGTCAAGGTCGGTCAGACGTTATGCATCCTTGAGGCGATGAAGCTAATGAACGAGTTGGAGGCGGAGGTTGCCGGGACGATCGTTGAGATCGCCGTGGAGAACGCCGAACCAGTGGAGTACGGCCAGGCCCTTTTCCGCATCCAGCCAAACTGAGTCCCACTCCACGCGCTGTCGGCTTCGCCGCCGAACGAGCTCCAGCGAGGAAACCAGCCTTGTTCCAGAAAGTCCTTATTGCTAATCGCGGAGAGATCGCCCTCCGTATTATCCGGGCCTGTCGCGAGCTTGGCATACGGACCGCGGTCGTGCATTCGGAAGCCGACCGCGACTCGCTCCATGTGCGCTTCGCCGACGAGGACGTCTGCATCGGCCCGCCTCCCGCACGCGACAGCTACTTGAATATCCCCCGCATCATCGCCGCCGCCGAGATCGCGGGAGCAGACGCCATCCACCCAGGCTATGGCTTCCTTGCCGAGAACGCGGAGTTCGCTCAGATCTGCGAGCGCTCGGACATCGTGTTCGTCGGACCGACCGCGGAGCAGATCGGGCGGATGGGCGACAAGGTCGCTGCGCGCCGTACGATGGTCGAGGCGGATGTACCTGTCATCCCGGGGACAGAAGAGGCGATCACCGACCCGCGCTTCGCCCGCAAGGCGGCGGAGGAGATCGGGTTTCCGGTCATGATCAAGGCCAAGGCGGGCGGCGGTGGGAAGGGAATGCGCGTCGTGCACTCTGCCGAGGAGTTGGAGCCGCTGTTCGCCACGGCCAGGGCCGAGGCGGAAGCCGCCTTTGGCGACGGCTCCCTCTATATCGAGAAGCTCCTTGAGAGAGCCCGCCACGTGGAGTTCCAGGTGCTCGGCGACCGTCACGGCCGGGTCGTACACCTGGGCGAGCGAGATTGCTCGATCCAGCGTCGCCATCAGAAGCTGATCGAAGAATCGCCCAGCCCGGCGCTCACGCCGGAGCTGCGGGCCGAGATGGGCGCCGCCGCGGTGCGAGGAGTGTCGGCGATCGGATACGTCGGGGCCGGCACGGTCGAGTTCCTGCTGGACCGCGACGGCCGTTTCTACTTCCTCGAGATGAACACGCGTATCCAGGTGGAGCACCCGGTGACGGAAGAGGTCACGGGCTACGATCTCGTCAAAGAACAGATCAAGGTGGCGGCGGGTGAGCACTTGTCTGTCCCCGACGACGTCGAGTTGCGTGGACATGCCATCGAATGCCGGATCAACGCAGAGGACCCGGACAACGACTTCAAACCGTCACCGGGAACGATCACCACGTTCCATCTACCGGGTGGGCCGGGTGTCCGCGTGGACACGCACGTCTACACAGGCTACGCCGTCCCGCCCTACTACGACTCGTTGATAGCGAAACTGATCGTGCGGGGCAGCACACGGGACGAGGCGATTGCAAGGGCGAGGTTCGCCTTGGAGATGTTCGTGATCGAGGGTATTCACACGACCATCCCGTTCTTGCACGGGGTCCTCGACCACCCGGACTTCCGCTCCGGTGACGTCGACACCCGTTTCCTGGAGCGATTCGAGAGGCGGGGGCGGAAAGGCGCCGCGGCGCAATGAAGATCGATGTGCTCTGGACTCCGTTAGAGCTGGAGCGCGTGACGGTCCAGGATCGCACCGCCGTGGCGGTCGACGTCTTACGAGCGGGCACGACTGTCGCCGCGGCGATCCACAACGGGGCGAGGGCAGTGGTGCCGGCTGAGTCGATTGAGGAGGCGTTGCGGATCGCCAACTCGATCGGGCGTGACGAAGCACTGCTCGGCGGCGAACGACAGGGTGTACGAATCCAGGGGTTTGATCTCGGCAACTCGCCCGCGGAGTTCACGAGTGAGGTTGTCGGCGGGCGCACCATCGTGATGACGACCACGAACGGGACGCAAGCCTTAGCAGCATTGGCCGGCGCGGGTGTCGTGTACATCGGGGCGTTAGTCAATCTGCGGTATGTGGTCGCAGCTCTGCGGAACGCCGCTGGTGATCCGCTGATCATCTGCGCCGGACGTGAAGGCAGGGTCAGCGTGGAGGACGCGCTCTGCGCCGGCCTGATGGTGGAAGCGCTTGTGAAGAAGCGTAGGAAGTCGGTCAAAGCCGAGCTGGGCGATGGCGCGCAGGCGGCGCTTGCCCTGGCTCGCGAGCTGACACCGGTCAGCGACGAGACCCTGCGCTCGACTGCGGCGGGCCGAGCTCTGGACGAGCTCGGCCAGGAAGCGGACATCGCATTCTGCGCTCAGCTGGATTCGATCCCGGCCGTTCCGGTACTCCGCGATCGACAGATCGTTCGCCTGGAGTTCACCGTCGGATCGGGACGTGGAGGGAAGGGGAGAGCGAGGTAGGAGATGAGTGATGGGCGACAGGGGGGATGATCGGATCCAGCGTGTCCTGATCGGTATCGGTCTGGCAGCAGTAGGCCTCTTCACCTTCCTCAGCCTGATCCCTGTGCAGCTGCTGGGCGCGGGGCTTCAGAACCTCTTTCCCTCTGGGAACGTGGTGGGGCCGGTCGGCACTTCCGTAGCGGGCGTACTGGTCAGCGCATTCGGCATCGCAGCGGCGGTCGTGCCGCTGCTGCCCGTTGTCTGGGGCATCTGGAGTCTCAGGTGGCTGGAACGCTCCGAGGCGACTCGCTGGAGCATCTTCTTTGCGGCCACGGTGCTCATCGTTCCGCCTCTCATGGCCTCCTTCGCCTTTCCCGCGGGTGGGGGGGCACCTTGGTTGGCGGGGCGTTACGGCACCTGGTCGGGTAGCCTGCTGACATCGGCGCTCAGCTGGGTGGGGAGTGCCATCATTCTCCTCGCCCTCTTCCTCACGACGCTCATCCTCAGCTTGGGCCTGGGTCCGCTGAGGGCCGTTGCCCGAGGCGCGGTGGCCCTCCGGGGCGGCGGTCGAGCCACTCTGCGGGCTGGCGCCGTCGTGACACAATGGGGCGTGACGGCAGCCGGATGGCTCAGCGGCGGCTGGCTTTGGCTGAGTCGGCGTTTCAAGCGGGAGGCGGACCGCGAGCTAGAGGCCGTGCCGGACGCCGCGCGTGAGTCCGCGCCACCTCGTAGGGCACCCGCGCTACGCGGCGCGCGACGACCGGAGAGTCGCGGGGATCGGGCTGCCCGCATCTCAGCTGCGTCCACGGACGGGGACCTTCCACCCCTCGAGTTGCTGTCGCCGCCGCCTGACCGAGAGTACTCGGTGAGCCAAGAGGTCCTGGACAGGCTGGGTGAGACCCTGATCGAGACGCTCGGGACCTTCAAGGTGGAAGGGCGGATTGCCGGACGCACGACCGGGCCGGTGGTGACCCAGTTCGAGGTGGTGCCGGCGTCCGGCGTCAAGGTCGGCAAAATCGCTGCGCTGGCCGACGATCTGGCGTTGGGCCTCAAGGCGCCGTCGGTACGAATCATCGCTCCGATTCCGGGCAAAGGCGCGGTGGGCGTCGAGGTGCCGAACCCGGAACGGAAGATCGTCTATCTGCGCGAGATCCTGGATTCCGAGGCCTATCGGACCAGTCGGGCTGAGCTACCGCTGGCACTGGGTGAGGATGTGACGGGCCGCTGCGACATATCCGACCTGGCCCAGATGCCGCACCTGCTGATCGCAGGCGTCACCGGCTCGGGAAAGTCGGTGTGCATCAACGCGATCATCTCCAGCCTGGTCTATCGGCACACACCCGAGCGGCTTCGCCTCATCCTCATCGATCCCAAGATGGTCGAGCTCGGAGGCTACAGCGTGCTGCCGCATCTGAGGCATCCGGTGGTCACCGACAACAGCGATGCGGCTACCGCCCTCAAGTGGCTGGTCTACGAGATGGAACGGCGCTACGAGTGCCTGTCGGCCAACGGTTGCCGCAATCTGCGGGAGTACAATCGGCGGGTCAGCAAGGGCGCGACGATCATGGCCCCGCTCTCTGAAGGCGGTGTCGAGCTGGAGGAGCCGCGGATCCTGCCGTACATCGTGTTGATCATAGACGAGCTGGCCGACCTGATGATGACCGTACAGAACGAGATCGAGCGTCCGCTGGCCTACCTCGCACAGAAGGCGCGCGCGACGGGGATACACCTCGTCGTGGCGACCCAGCGACCCTCGGTCAACGTCATCACGGGACTTATCAAGGCGAATTTCTCTTGCCGCATCGCCTTCCGCGTCGCTTCCAAGGTGGACAGCCGAACGATCATCGACCAGAACGGCGCCGAAACCCTGTTGGGTGACGGCGATATGCTGTTCATGCCGCCCGGCCAGGCGGAGCCGAAGCGCATCCAAGGGACCTTCGTATCGACAGAGGACATGGAGCGCCTCGTGCGGTGGTATCGTGCCCGCGCGGAGGCGGAGCGGGAGCTGGCCCAGTCCGAGGAGGACATCCTGGAGGTCGTGCGCCAACGCGAGCTCGAGGAGGCGGAGCTCGACTTGGCGGATGAGGCGGCGATCGACCGCGACCCGCTGTTTCGCCGAGCTGCCGAGGTCGTCATTCAGCACCAACAGGGATCCACGAGCCTGCTGCAGCGGCGGCTCAGAATCGGCTACGGGCGCGCTGCGCGCATCGTCGATCAGCTGGAGCAGGCAGGGATCGTTGGACCTTCTGAGGGGTCGAAACCACGTGAGGTATTGATTACACTACAGGATCTGGACAGAATCTGCGCCGCTCGGGACGGCTAGAACGGGTTGGGAACGACGATGAACGAGCTTGCCATACTGCTTGCGCTGACGTCTGCACTGGGCCCTCAGGGGCGGATGGCTGCCGACAGTGCGGAGTTGATCCTCGCCAGGGCCGCGGAGGCCTATCGGGCGGCGACGACTTTGCGTTCGGAGTTCGTGCAGAAGATCGAGATACCGGCACTGGAGACTGCGAAGGAGGGCCGGGGCGTCGTCTTCCAGAGGAAGCCCAACTACTTCCTGATGAGGTTCGAGGAGCCGAAGGGCGACATTGTGGTGGCCGACGGCCAGTGGTTCTGGATGTACTACCCCAGCGCGCAGCCGGACCAGGTTATCCGTACGGCGATTGATCAGACCGCGGAGGGCGCGACTCTCGGCGGCCAGTTCCTGGTGAGCCCGACCGAGCGCTACGTGGCCACGTACGTGCAGCGGGATGTTGTGAATCACCGGGCTGCTTTTCTCCTCTCGCTCGTGCCCAGGTTCGAGGCGCCCTACACGCTGGTGCGCGTCTGGATCGACGCGGAGGACTACCTCGTGCGCAAGTTCGAGATCCGCGAGGAAAACGAAACCGTACGGACGATCACACTCACCAACGTGGAGGCAGGAATCAACCTGCCCCAGGATCTCTTCCGCTTCTCCCCGCCACCGGGCGTCGAGGTGTTCACGCGGTGAAGTTCTCCGTCATCACGCTCGGTTGCGATAAGAACACAGTCGACTCAGAGCGTATCGTAGCCACCCTCGTGGCCCATGGGGGGGACTACGTCGCGGAACTACGCGATGCCGAGCTTCTCCTCGTCAACACCTGCGGTTTCATCGATGCCGCGAAGGAAGAGTCGATCGACACGCTCCTGCAGGCGGGGCGCCTGAAGGACACCGGGCAGCTTCGCGTGCTGGTGGCGGTGGGGTGTCTGGTGGAACGCTACCGGCGTGAGCTTCAGCGCTCACTTCCTGAGGTGGATCTGTTCCTCGGCCTCCGCGATCTGCCTGATCTGGTCCCGCAGCTCGTGATGCGTGGGTTGCTTGACGGGCGTGTGCACAAGCACCCCGGCTCACGCCTGCCAGTGGGCGGCCTTCGCCACGTCTCCTACCTCAAGGTAAGCGAAGGTTGCGACCACCCGTGCGCCTTCTGTGCGATCCCGCTGTGGCGCGGTCGTCACCGCTCCTTTGAGCCGCAGGCGCTCGTCGAGGAGGCAAAGGCACTGGAGGCGCGGGGTGTGGTGGAACTCAACCTCGTCGCTCAGGACTTGGCACACTATGGCCGCGACTTGAGCGGCCAGGCCGGGCTGCATCAGTTGCTCGAGCAGTTGCTGGCGGCGACCGAGATTCCCTGGTTCCGCCTGCTCTATATCTACTCGGCCGGTCTGCGACCGTCGCTGGTGAAGCTGATTGCCCGCGAGGACAGAATCCTCCCGTATATCGACATGCCGATCCAGCACGCTAGCCCTCGGATGCTGGAGCGCATGCGGCGACCCGAGCGGCCGGAGCGGTTACGGGAGGTCATCGCCTGGCTGCGCTCGGAGATCCCGGACCTCACACTCCGCAGCACCGTTGTCGTGGGATTCCCCGGCGAGACCGATGAGGACTTCGAGGCGCTGCTCGACTTCATCGGCGAGAGCGAATTCGATCACTTGGGTGCCTTCGCTTTCTCGCCGCAGGACGGGACGCCGGGCGCGGAGATGCCTGATCCGCTGCCCGAGTCGGTGAAGATGGAGCGCCTGGCCTTGGTGAACGAGCTCCAGCGCTCGATCGTGGCCGCGCGTAATCGGGCCTGCATCGGCAACCGCGTCGAGGTGCTCGTTGATCGTGTGGTGGAGGGCGGCGACGACTCACCCCAGATCGAGGCACGCATGCGCAGTCAGGCCTACGAGATCGACGGGGTGACCTACCTTGGCGGCTCGGACCTTGCCCTGGCTCCGGGCGACTTGGCCGTCGCCACCATCACGAATGCCGACGACGCGGACCTTTGGGGCGTCGTGGAGAACCGGACCAGGGCCGCGCACTATCCCGTCAAGCACGCCGAGTCGGTGACTCTGGACCTTCAGACCGTATGGGGCAGATGAA
>JBDHKG010000180.1:0-2873 GCA_039586495.1 Gemmatimonadota bacterium
GGGGGGGGCAGCGTTTTAAGTAGAGACTGCTTGACGACTATCGAGGGGCGGAACCGCCACGTCTTCTGGAACGGCTTACTGTGAACTGGGCGGAACCGCCACGATGATTGTTGATGCGTGAGCTCGGCGACGGGGATCTGGTGGAGCCACGCGATCACCTCGCCGCCCGCGGTGCCCGGCGCCGCCAGCCCGTACTCGGGCCAGTAGTCCGCCTGCCAATACCGGCTCGCCCAGTACGTGTCCGGCCAGTACCCGTTCGTGATGAGCGCCATGGCTACGACCCGTCGATCGTGCCGACGGCGGTGCGGTTGCCATCCGCGTCCACGGTGGTGCTGATCCGGTTCTTCGTGTCACCGGTGTCGCGGAATACGATCGTGGCGGTGCCGCCGCCCGACGACTTCGCCGCGAGGACGCTGGCGATCACGTTGATGATCTTCCGCGCCGTATCCGCGTTCACCGGCGCGTTGCCGTCCATCACCTCGTCCCAGATGCTGTCGATGCCGGCGGCGGTGAGGGCGTACCCGGTCTTGTCGTTGTTCGTGGTGAGGTTCGTCGCGGTGGTCGCCGTGGTGACGAGGTCGGTGAGCTTACACCCAGTCACTTGGTTCGTGGCCGGGTCGTACCCCGCGTCCGCGAAGTCCTTCAGATCCGTGCCGGACTGGGTGACACCGCCCATCTGGATCAGGTCGGTCTGCAGGTAGTCGGTGCTGCACATCGAATCGTAGACGTTGGCGGTGACCACCATGTACTCGTGGTAGACGGGTAAGGCGCCGCTCTCGTGAATCATGAGTTGGAGGCGGCCCAGCGTATTCGTGTCGGTGGCGTCGAGTTTACACACGTAGTAGCCGAGCTCGTCGTGCACCAGCGAGGTGGCCTCGTTCTTCTGCGCCATGTTCCCCCCGTTCTTACTGAGACGCACCTCGGCCTGGGTGACGGTGAGCAGGGTCTCCGCGGTCTTCCCGTCGCCGTCGTCGATGAACGGGCCGACGAGGTGGTCCACCGCCGTGCTCTGTTTTAAGAATAAACCCATCGGTTACCCTCGGATGATCTTGGCAATGGTGTGGCCGTAGTGGTGCATCGCCACGGGGATGCTGATCCCTGCGGCTTCCTCGCCGATGTAGCTGGTGTCGATGACGACGCAGTCGAAGTTCCCGGTTAACGCGTAGTCCCGTGCGATCGTGCCCACCTCGACGCGGTCACACGTCGCGCCGCTGGTGTCCAGCGCCGTCTCGCTGAGATCCGGCGCGCCCTCCGCCGCGGCGCCCCACCACGCCTTGTAGAACCCCGCGCCGTTGTTGCTGTCAAATGCCACCTCGAACCGGTACCACGTATCCACCGCTACGGCGATCGCGGCGCTCCACACCTCCGCCCACCCTGGGTAGCTGCGGGTGCACTTGATCTTGTACGGTCCCCCCGCGTTCATCAACCGCCACTCCGCGATGGTGCCGGTGCCGACGTCCGCCAGCTCCAGCAGCTCCACGCCCTGCCACGCCCCCGGCAGCGTGTCCACGCGGACGTAGCAGCGCGCGTAGCACGGATCGGTGTTCCCCGGATCCTCGTACGCCCAGTCCGCGGCGTCGTCGCACTCCATCCCCTTCGCACCGGTGTGCGCCGTCCCCGTGACGGCGGGGGTGCCGTTCGTCCCCGTCCACGCGCTGAAGTCGTTGCTCTCGAAGCCGTCGCTGAACACGACCATGCTACGGCGGCCCCTCCTCGACCCACCAGTCCGCCTCGATCGGCGCGCGGCTGATCCGGGGACCGTACAGCCGGTCGCCGTCGTAGTGCGCCGCGACGTACAGGGTGATCGGTGTGTCCGGTTGGCAGGGGAGGAGGAACGCGATCTGCGCGTTGATATCCCGGTTCTTCTTCAAGGCGAGGCGGGCCGCTGGCGGTGCGTAGACGTGGCGCGGATCGTGGAACGGGCAGGCGAAGCGGGGGTGGAACGCGTACTGCCCGTTCTCCACATCGCCGACCACCGCGTCGTAGTACAGCCGGTTCCAGCTCATCTAGCTCAACGCCGCGTTCAGCTTCGATAACACGGTGTGATCATCCCTCGATCCACACGTCCCAGTCCGCCTGGAACGTCGCGTCGCCCAGCGGGCCGTCGCCGTACACCTTCGGCGTCTCGCTGATCATCCATTGAAGGAGCATGATCGCTTCTTCACCCGGTTGTAAGGTCTCCGGGGCGAACGATGCGAGCTTCACGATCCCGTCAGGATGGGTGAAGGACGCTTCTAGGTTCACGACGAGGCACTCCGAATCGTTTTTCAGTTTGTAACGTTGGAGGTAGGGTTGGCCGGGGGAGAGGTAGCCGAGGGGGACGGGTATAACGCCGTTATCGCTGATGAGCTGGTCGTCCATGTCGTACAGCCTGACCGCCTGATCCTCAACGCTCATCTCGCTTCACTTATTTGCCTATGAATCTCAGCGATCATACGTTTTCGCTCATCAAGTGGAATGAAAAAGGTTCTCCCCGGTCCCTCTGCTTCTGCATCCGATAACGAACCAAGATCTACCCCTGCGCCCAATAACGTGTCAATAAGTATCATCGAAGACTTCCCGTTCTTCGAGAACGTGAAACATAGCCAATCTCGCTCAACCGTCAATCCGAGACTTTCCGCGTACTCAGCAAGTATTTTGAGGTCATTCATCATGATTTACGCTCCGGTGACGATGACGATGAGCTGCGCGTCCGCGTCGAGCCCCGTCTCGTCGATCTGCAGCACGTTCCCGCTGGTGCTGTGGTCGATCAGCGTCTGCGTGTCGTGCCGGTACACCTTACTATCGATGATCGATGCGAGGGTTCTAAATGAGACGGTGTCCAGCGTCGTCGGCGCGTTCACCACCCCGACCACGAGTTGCAGCCCCGATCC
>JBDHKG010000087.1:0-27034 GCA_039586495.1 Gemmatimonadota bacterium
CTTCGTCGCGCCTGCGCATGAGAGGACGAACTGGGCCGTCGGCCTGGGACTGCCGATGTTCGTGCTCGACCCTCCGCTGGGGAGTTTCGCTCCACTGAACCGCGAGTTCCTGCTAGCCCGAGCCGTTGCGGAGGTGATCGGGGATGCGCGAGAGGCGTCGCGTTTCGGCGAGATGCTGGGGGAGCTTCGCGGAACCGGCGCGCTCCGGGGCATGGCTGAGGCCGGCTGGGGACGCTTCGAGACGCGGGGGTTCTTCAACATCTCGGAGTTGTTGGGGTCTTTGTAGGCCAGGGCAGGGCCGTCCGGACACTCGAGCTGGCCGGCAGCCGGCGTCCTTCCCCTTGACGTTCTAGGTATTCGGTCCTATCTTATACCTAGAACATCTAGGGAGGTCGCCATGCCTGAAGGGAAGGCCGCACTGCTGCAGGGGACACTGGACATGCTGATCCTCAAGGCCCTGGCGCACGGCCCGACGCACGGCTACGGGGTGGCCCGCTGGATCGAGAGCGTGACCGACGATCTGCTGCAGATCGAAGAGGGTTCGCTCTATCCTGCGCTGTACCGGATGAATCGGCGCGGCTGGATCAGCTCGGAGTGGGGTACCTCGGAGCACAACCCCTATTGAGGTGAGATCATGTCGTCGGTGACGGATCGCTGGATGCGGCTGCTGTCTCAGTTATCGAAGGGTGCCCTGAAGCGCGAGATCGATGACGAGCTGTCTTACCACCTGGAAATGCGCGCCCGGGACTTCGAGGCCCAAGGGATGGACCCCGAGTCGGCCCGCAGAGAGGCCGAGCGCCGCTTCGGTGACGTGGAGAGGATCCGACGGGAAGCGTATCGAGTGGAGAGGGCCCGGGTGAGGCGCCAGTTCCGGGCTCTTCAGCTCGGCGAGATCGGACAGGACCTGCGGTACGGGGTCCGACAGCTGCAGCGGAGGCCGGGGTTCTCCGCGGTCGTAGTGCTGATCCTGGCGCTCGGGATAGGCGCGAGCACGGCAGTCTTCAGCGTAGTCGAGGGGGTCTTCCTCCAACCGCTGCCCTACGAGTCACCCGACCGGCTGGTGATGATCTGGGAGGCTGACAGGTTGACCGACGAAGCTCCGGTGTCGGACCCGAATTTCCTCGATTGGCGAGAGCAGAACCACAGCTTCGAGCATATCGCAGCTTTCAGCCATCGATTCGCGAATCTCTCCGGTGGCGGCGAGCCCGAGCGTGTATTGCGCGGTATGGGCACGGCCGGCTTCTTCGAGATTCTGCGCGTTCAGCTGGCTGCGGGTAGAGCCTTTGCGCCGGACGAAGAGCTGGAAGGCAACAATCGAGTCGCCGTCATCAGCCATGACCTCTGGATGCGACGCTTCGATGGCGACCCGAGCGTGCTCGGGGCCGTCATCGTCCTCGACGGCGAGCCTCACGCTCTCATCGGCATCCTGCCCGCCGGCTTCGAGCAGCCCTCCCCTTGGTTTTACGGCCACAGAATAGACGTGTGGACGCCACTCGCCCTGCAAGCTGATCGCGGCTGGCACCGGCTGCTCGTGCTGGGCCGGCTCAAGGATGGGACCAGCCTCGAGGCCGCCCGCGAGGACATGCGAAACATCGCCGCACAGCTCGCCGAAGCGTATCCGGAGACGAACGAGGACGTCAGCGCGGCGGTGTTCACGTTGCACGAGCAGTTGCTGGGAGACGTGGGCGAGCGGCTGTTCATTCTGCTTGCGGTTGCAGGGTTAGTGCTGCTGGTCGCCTGCGGCAACGTCGCCGGCCTCCTCACGGCGAGGGGGATCACGAGACGGACTGAGGTGGCGGTGCGTTCCGCGCTGGGCGCCGGCCGTGCGCGGCTGATCCGGCAGTTGCTGATGGAGAACCTGCCGCTCTCCCTGCTCGGCGGCCTGCTGGGCCTGTTTGCAGCGATCTGGGGTGTCGGTCTCCTGCGTGCCGGCATGCCGTCCGGCGTCCCTCGCAGCGAGAACATCACGATTGATGGAGGCGTACTCGCCTTCACGCTGTCGGTGTCGTTGCTGGCGGGGCTCGTGTTCGGTTTCACGCCCGCGCTGGCGTTCTCGAGAGCGAATCTCAACGAATCGCTCAAGGAGGCCGGGAGAAGCTCAGCGACAGGGCGTGGCGGTCATCGCCTGCGGAACCTGCTGGTCGTCGCGCAGTTCGCCGTGACGCTGGTGCTGGTGAACTTTGCCGCTCTCATGGTGAACAGCTACGTGCGGCTGAGGAACGAGGATCAGGGATTCGATCCGAGCAACGTGCTGACGATGGGAGTCTCCCTGCAGGGGCCTAGTTTCGCCGAGCCGGCACAGATCCGCGCGTTCTACGACGAGACTCTGGAGCGCATCGCGGCTCTACCGGGCGTGCGCTATGCCGGGGCCACCAGCAAGCTACCGTTCAGCGGTGGCACCAACATGCGGTTCGTGATCGAGGGTCGCGAGGCCGAGACCAGCGCAGGGCAGGGTCCTCTCGTAGAGATCTCTATCGTGACTCCCGGTTACTTCCAAGCCATGGGCATACCCCTGCTTGCTGGCCGCAACCTTACGGCGCAGGACAGCAATCCGGCCCACCCGGGGGTCATCATCAACCAGAGGATGGCAGAGAGCGTCTGGCCTGGCGAGTCTCCGATCGGCAGGCGATTCGGCTACCCCCCTCACTGGGCTACGGTGGTGGGTGTCGTGGGGGATGTGCGGCAGTGGGGCGTAGAGCACCCGGCGATACCCGAAGCGTACCTGCCGTACTCACCGTCACCGCCGTCCCCCTTAACCTCGTTCAACCGGGTGAGATTTCTGATCGTGCGCAGCGAAATCGATCCCCTGAGCCTGGCAGGCGCGATAAGGCAGGAAGTGCTGAGCGTGTCCCGGGACCAACCGGTCTCGCAGATACAGTCGATGGACCAGATCCTGAATGCCCGGATGGGCGGGAGGCGGTTCAACGCGCTGCTCACCGGGCTCTTTGCTGCGATGGCGCTGGTACTGGTCGCCGCCGGGATCTACAGCGTGATGGCTTTCTTCGTCGCGCAGCGTACGCACGACATCGGCGTACGTGTCGCGCTCGGCGCTGCGCAGGGCTCGGTGGTGAGGCTGGTGCTGCTTCGAGGTCTGAAGTTAGCGATGGTGGGTGTGGCGATCGGCCTGGTCGGTGTGTACGGGTCGACCCGCGTCACCGAACGTATGCTCTACGGGGTGAGGCCTATCGACGTACCCACGATCGTCGGTGGGGTGGCGTTCATAATTGGCGTGGCCTTGCTGGGCTCCGCAATCCCGGCGATGAGGGCCACACGGGTCGATCCGATAGCGGCGTTGCGGACCGAGTAGGGAAAGACTCGGCCTGACCTCCTCAGCTGGCAGGCCAGATCGTTGCCTGCACGCCCGGCCGCGCTGCCTGCGGCAGTCCTCTGGGCCGTCAGAATCTGCCGGGGATACCTTCTCCACACGCGGGGCAACTGCCCTTTTCGATTCTACACTTGAGGATGTCGAAGACGTGGCGCTCGATCAGCAAGATGCCGCAGGAACGGCAATATGTGTTCTCCCACGGGTGGCCGGGCACGTTGCCAAGATAGACGTACCAGAGGCCCGCCTCGGTGCCGATGGTCCGCGCGGACTCCAGCCTCGCGATGGGCGTCGGCGGCAGGTGGGCGAGCTGCAGGTGAGGGTAGAAGCGGGTCACGTGCCAGGGCGTCTCAGGTCCAAGCGTACTTCTGATCCAGTCTGCGATGCTGCGCAGCTCGGCGTCGCTGTCGTTGAAGCCGGGGATGATGTTGGTCACCACCTCGATGTGCATCCCGTAACCCTTCGCCTGGCGGACCGTCTCGCGAATCCCCTCAGCCTCGGCCAGGTGCCCGATGCGCTTGTAGGTGGCGTCGGAGAAACCCTTGATATCCACTCGAAAGACATCGAGATAGGGCGCGATCGCGGCGAGCGCCTCCGGGGTGATCGAGCCGTTGGTCACGTAGTTCGTGTAGAGCCCGGCCTGCTTGGCCGCCTTCGCCGCATCCAGCGTGTACTCGAACCAGAGCGTCGGCTCGTTGAAGGTCCAGGAGAGGCCGATACAGCCGTAGGACTGGGCGGCGGCGACCGAGTCCTCGGGCGACAGATACTGTGTGCCCATTGTGCCGCGCAGCCAATGCGAGATCTCCCAGTTCTGGCAACCGGGGCAGCGGAAGTTGCAGCCCAGACTTCCGAGGGAAAGCCAGCGTGATCCGGGATAGAAGTGAAAGACGGGCTTCTTCTCGATCGGGTTGACCGAGATCGACGAGACTTCACCGTAGATGAGGCTGAAAAGCCTGCTGTCCTCGTTCCGGCGCGTCATGCACCAGCCCGCATCGCCGGGCGGGATTTCGCAGCGCCGCTGGCAGGTGCCGCAGCGCAGGACTCCATCCGGGAGCCGTTCGAAGAGGAGGGCCTCGGTCTTCATCAGCCGTACGCGCCGCGCAGGGAGACGTAGAGCACTTCGCAGATCTCTCTGGTGCGGAGCCCGCGTGTGGTCTTTTCCACGAGAACGAGATACTGCGCGTCGTTGACGAAGACCGGGGTGATGAGTCTGCCGTGGGGTGCGAGTTGCTCGATCAAGGGCGGCGGCACCGTTCTACACGCTGCGGTGATGGAGATCCGGTCGTAGGGTTCCAGCGGCGGATAGCCGAGGCCGCCATCGGCGTTGACCAGGACGACGTCATCGTGGCCTGCGGCTTCGAGGTTGGCCTTGGCGAACTGAAAGGTTACGGGGTCGATCTCGACGCCGACCACCAGGCCCTCATCGCCCACGACCTCGCGGGCGACGGCGGTGCCGTAGCCCGAGCCGAGCCCGATCTCCAGGAACCGGTGGCCGGCGTCCAGACCCAGTGGCTCGTAGAACAACGGATAGCTGTGGGGACAGGAGATGGTGGCCTGCTCGCCCGGTAGCGGCAGCGGAACCTCCATGTAGGCGTAGTCACGGTAGGGGCGCGGGATGAAGTCTTCGCGGGGGATCTTCAGCAGGGCCTGTCGGCGCCAATTCCTCGACCTTGGCCGCTCTTTCGCGGGCGAGCTCTTCCGCGGTCTTGCGGGGCTCCTTGGGCGGAGGGACGATCCAGCCGTGCATCGCCGCTCGTGGTTCTCCTGGTCTTCAGGCGTAGGGTCGATCTGCGTACGTTATCAAGATGTTCTCGTGCATGGCGACGGGGCAAACGCGCCCTCATCTTGGCTCTTGGGACTGCCGCTGTCGTCTCGATCTCGGCTGATCTATCGTTAGTGCGAAGCGAGGATCTCTGGAGTCATGGCGGACGCGATAGGGTCAGTCGTACCAACCAAGTACTGGCACAAGCTCGATGACGGGCGCATCCAGTGTGACCTCTGCCCGCGGTTCTGCAAGCTGCGGGAGGGCCAGCGGGGGATGTGCTTCGTCCGCATGTGCCAGAACGAGGCGATCGTGCTCACGACCTACGGTCGCTCGAGCGGCTTCTGCGTGGATCCGATCGAGAAGAAGCCGCTGAACCACTTCCTCCCGGGCACGCCGATCCTGTCGTTCGGCACGGCCGGCTGCAACCTGGCGTGCAAGTTCTGCCAGAACTGGGACATCAGTAAGTCGCGGCAGATGGACCGGCTGGCGGACACGGCCTCGCCTGAGGGGCTGGCCGAGGCAGCGGAGCGCACCGGCAGCCGGAGCGTCGCCTTCACCTACAACGATCCGGTCATCTTCCACGAGTACGCGATCGACGTGGCCCAGGCCTGCCACAAGCGGGGCGTCAAGACGGTCGCTGTGACGGCGGGCTACGTGTGTGAGGAGCCGCGGCGCGAGTTCTACGCGCACATGGACGCCGCCAACGTGGACCTCAAGGCATTCACCGAGGACTTCTACTGGCAGCTGAGCAAGGGGCACCTGCAGCCGGTGCTGGACACGCTGGTCTACCTGAAGCAGGAGACCGACATCTGGTTCGAGCTGACGACGCTCCTCATCCCGGGTAAGAACGACTCGGACGGCGAGATCGATGAGATGACCCGGTGGGTGGTGGAGAACCTGGGCCCCGACGTCCCGATGCACTTCAGCGCGTTCCATCCCGACTGGAAGATGCTGGACGTGCCGCCGACACCGCCGGCCACGCTCACTCGTGCGCGCCAGATCGCCATGCGGAACGGCGTGCGCTACGCGTACACGGGCAACGTGCACGATCTCGAGGGCGGCAGCACGATCTGCCACAGTTGTGGCCAGACGCTCATTGCGCGGGACTGGTACATCCTCGAGGCTTGGCAGCTGACGGGCGACGGGCGCTGCACGAAGTGCGGGACGGCGTGCGCTGGCGTGTTCGATGGGCCACCGGGGACCTGGGGAGCCAGGCGGATGCCGGTGCGGATCGGGCGGTAGTCGGAGGCAGTGCGCCCGGCAGGAGATTGCCGGCCAACGGGCGGTCGGCAGCGTCGCGAGCGATGGTCGCAAGCAGGCTGCGAACGGAGACCGTAACGACTACTAGCGTCCACGTGCTCGGCGGATCTGGCGGATCTGATCGGTGTGGTGCTGGGCGTGCCAGGTTTGACCGCGGACCAGGTAGCTCACCGTTACTTCTTTGCCTTCCGGCTCCTTCTCCCACTTGACGATCACAGATCGGTCAAGAGCGTCGGGCAGGTGACGCAACAGCTGGTTCAGGTGGTCGCGATTGGCACGCAACACGGTGATCGCTGCGGCGACCGGTCGATTGGCGTAATCGAGAGTCTCCGCGAACGTGTTGCGTGTGTCGTACCAGCGTTGGTCGTATGTGCAGCCCGAGTTGCCCAGGGCCGCGATGACCATCGTCTTCGCCAGGGCGTCAGCATCGACGACGTGGTGAATCAGCTGCCTGATCGTCCACTTGCCCTCCTCGAGGGCCATATCGAGATCCGGCTCGGATAGTCCGCGAAGTGCACGCTCCAGCCGATCGGGCCCTGCCGCATACTGCCTGAGTATCTCTTCTGTTGTCATTCTTTCCTCCGAGTGGTTCTTTTTTCTCAGGTCGATCACGGGGCTCGTTGATTGCATCCCTCGGGTCTGACCGCGGCATCGTTGTCCCGAGGCCAAGGAGTCGGCTGGGAAGTACGTGTCTGATCGGAGACCGTGAGGTGTGCGAGGGGCGGAGGCGCGATGGAGGAGGTATTGAATCCTGGTGGAACCGGCCTTCGGACTTGAGTCACATACTTGCTCTTACCGGGCGATCTTGCAAGGGCCTGTTCGCGGGGGTTCGGAGGCGAGCCGTTGGTCGAGCGGTTGACGGCTTGTGCGCTGAGGGTAGCTTGTGAATACAGCTACGCATCCACCAGTTGCCGCAGCTTTCCGAGGTCGCTTCTTGGGAGCCCAAATGCTTCGGGAACGCTTGGGGATACGACCCCAGCATTCGTTCTCCAGGCTGCACGGGTTGACTCGCGCTGGGCGTCCACGCGCGCCCGGGCCTTGCACATGCCGAAGAGCGGCTGCGGTTGTGGGAATCGCCAGCGTGATCCTGGCGACGTACGTGCTTGAGGGCTATGCACAGCTCGTCATCGGGACCGACGCGGCGTACAGCACCCGATATGTCTGGCGTGGCGTGACGCGTACGAGCGATCCGGTTCTCCAGCCTGACGTTTATCTTGCCTTTGCGCACGATGATGCGTTCCTGACCGCAGGCGTCTGGGCGAGTTTCGAGCCCTTCCGTGCCGGAGAGACGGACCTGAGCGATAGCGGCGTCGGCGAGAAGGGTGTGGGCGAGCTCAACTACTGGGTGGAATACGCGAGGAGACTCAGGCCCGTCGAGTTCGCGCTCGGCTGGACCCGGTACATGTATGAAGGGGACGCTGAGCGCGGCGGTCGCGGCAGCGAGTTCAACACGAGCGAGATCTACAGCCGGGTGCAACTCGTCAGGCTACCGCTGAAACCGAAGCTGGCGGTCTGGTACGACGTGGAGCGGGTGAAGGGGGCCTATATCGAGACCAGCCTGGACCTGAGAGTGCCGTTGCTGCCGCTACGGCTCGGTCCCCTGAGGTCGATCCACCTGAGCGGGCTGGCCGGTTGGAGCGCCGGGCAGGAGTCGAACGAGGAGGAGCCGTCCGGAGGCGCGAACTTCGCCGACCCTGGCCTCACACATCTCGACCTGTCGCTGTGGGCGTCTTTCGTCCTGGTTGACGGGTTGTCAATGGCTCCGGCGTTCCACTTCCAGGTCAGCCAGGACGAGTCCACCCGGAGGACCAGCCTGGATCCGGCGGATGCCGATCGCAGCACCAAGGTCTGGTTCACGCTATCGGTGAGCTGGTCCCACGCCATCGCGCAACGCGAGGACTCGCGATGAGCGGTCGTGCACTTCTCGCTCTGCTTGCAGCGCTCGTCGGGTGCTACCAGTACGCGCCGCGGACGCTCCCGGCGCCGAGCTCTCCTGTCCCCCAACCGGCAGCCGAGCCGGGCGGTCTGCTCGCCGGGTTTGGCCGTGCCGACATCACGGCTGCGCCCGGCGCCGGCTTGTTCGGCTACGGCCCGGAAGGTCGACAGGCGCGCGGCTATCGGCTGCGCCTCTACGCCCGTGCCCTGGTCCTCCAGGACAGTGCCGGGGAAAGGATCGCCATCGTCGTCGCTGATCTGGGGGCGATCTCACCGCTGCTGCACCGGCTGGTCGCCGACCGGGTTGTGGGTGAGACCGGGATCGGCGCGGATCGTCTCCTGCTGGCAGCCACGCATACGCACTCAGCTCCCAGCCATTTCCTGGGCGCGAAGCTCTACAACGACCACAGCGCCTCGGTAGCTGGCTTCGATTCGCTGTTGGTCGAGTTCCTAGTCACGCGGATTGCCGAGGCGGTACGAAACGCGGCGGACAGCCTGCGGCCTGCGCGTGCGGCCTGGGGAATCGCCAGCGTCTGGGGGCACACGCGTAACCGGAGCTACGGGGCGTTTACCCTGAACGATCCAACTCCCGACCTGCCGACCCCACCGGCGGAGCTCCAGCTCGATGAGCGCTACAGCGCCGTCGATCCTCGCTGGGCGATGCTGCGCGTCGACCTGCTAGACGCGACGAGCGGAGACTACGTGCCGGCCGGGGCCCTGAGCATCTTCGCTGTTCACGGCACGGCCAACGCATCGGCCAACGACCTGCTCGACGGCGACGTTCACGCGCTCGTCGAGCGTGGACTGGAGCGCCACATAGACACTCTGAACCGTCGGGCGCTCGGCTTCCGTCCCCACGCGGTCCACCTGATGGCGAATGGGACCGCCGGCGACGTATCGGCGGATTGGCCAGCGGATACACGCTGCGGTGCCTACTCGCTTCGCCCGATAGCCCGGCCGGCGGGCCCCCACACGCCGCCGGAACCTGAGGGGTGGCAACCACCTCCGCGTGACAGCGTCGCTGCCTGCCTGGAGGCCGTGCGGACCTACATGGAGGGCTGGGGCTCGTCGGTCTCCGCGCGGGCGATCTCGTTGTTCAATCGGCTGGGCACGGAGCTGCGCGACGACCTGCGACTGGCGCGGGCGTTTCGCACCGTTGCGCTCAAGGGCGAATCGGCTCCCGAGGGCCTCTGCCGCGAGCCCAAGCTCGGCAGCGCCACGCTGGTTGGCTCGGAGGACGGCAACACGCGTTACAACGACTGGCGTTTCCTGGGGCTCGTGCCGATCGGCTTCGAGGAAGGGAACTCTGCCGTCAAGGAGAGCAACCGAGGCTGTCAGGGCCCGAAGAGGATCGCGCTGTTCCCGTTCCATGATTTGGCTGCCGGGCCGCACGGCTTCCCCGAGGTCGCGCAGTTCATGGTGGTGCGCATCGGGAGCATGCTCGTTGGCGCGGTGCCGGCGGAGGTGACCACGACGGCTGGTGTGCGCATGAAAGAGGCGATGCTGAGTGAAGCTGGTGGGCAGAAGGTCACGATGGACTCTGTGGCCCTCATCACGCTGGCCAACGGGCACCTGCAGTACGTCACGACAAGAGAGGAGTACGCCGCGCAGCACTATGAGGGGGCGTCAACATTATACGGGCCGGGGACGGCGGAGGTCTTTCAGGACCAGCTGGTTAGTCTGGTCCGCGAGCTGAGCGACGCGTCGGTGCATCCGCGTGGCATCTCGGTCGGGCCGATCACCGTGTACCCTGGTAAACACAGGTCGATCATCCCGCCGGCCTCCGCGGGGCCGCCGCTCGAGCGCATTGACAGGGTCGTTGAGGAACTGGGCTGTCGAGGCGATACGCTGATCGTGCGGTGGCTCGATGCCTACCCCGGGAGATTGATACCGGCCGACGGACCTCTGCTGAGAATCGAACGCGAGGCCGAGGCGGGTCGATGGGAGACCGCGGTCTGGGACGACGACCCGCACTTAGAGGTCCGTGCCCTGAGGCCGAGAGCGAGACGCGGCTACCTGTGGGAGGCGAGGTGGCGCATGCCGGCTGGTGCGGCGGGGCTCCATCGAGTGGCTCTTGTGGCCCGGCAAGGCCTCCCCGCGCTCACAGGAGACGCGTTCCGCGCGTGCCAGGGCGGGCCGCCGCGTCGGCCATGAGCTGGCACGTACCTGCCTTTCGCCAACTCGAACAGTAACCGTCCTGAATAGCCGTGCCGTGCTTACCGTCCAGTATCAGGCCAGCTTCTGTCTGCGCTCCGTCAGTGTGCGCCCAGGCGCCGCCGAGCCGACCACGCTGAAACCGGGTAGCCGCGTGGGGACGGGGATGATAGAATCTCCCGGGGTTAGAGCTAACGGGGCCCCGATCATCCGCACTCACACGCGTGCCGACAGCTAGACAGTTGGGTGGGGAGCTGGCCGTTCGTTCCTCCCACGTGCTCTTGAGATCGTGTCCTAGGAGATTGACCCATGCGAACCAGGAGTAGTGCCAACCTACTGAACAGCCGTCTCGGGCTCGTGGCCCTCGTCGCCGCGCTGCTCGCCACCGTGCCCGTTCCGGCCCGTGCCCAGCTCGGGCGGACCGGCCTCGATACCGTGCGCGCCGGTCGGTTCGACTTCGGGAAGATGTGGACCTTCGAGTATGCGCCGAGCGAGTATTTCAGTCAGACGTACCGCTTCGATGCGAACCCGGAGTGGTTCGAACGCGCGCGTCTCGCGGTGCTACGCCTTTCCGGTTGCTCGGCCTCGTTCGTCTCGCCCAACGGGCTGGTCGCTACGAACCATCACTGCGTGCGCGGTGATGTCGTGCGGGTGACCCGGGAGGGCGAGACGCTGCTGGACGACGGGTTCTACGCAGGCTTGCTGGAGGAGGAGCGGCGGATCCCGGAGGGCTATGCCGACCAACTGATCGCGATCGAGGACGTGAGCGACCAGGTGTTCGCCGCGCTGGACCGGGCTACGACGGACGAGGAGCGGGAGCGTGTGCGGGAGGAGACACTCACATCGATCAGAGAGCGGCTGCTCGGAGGTTACGCTGGCCAGGGGGACTCGGTATGGGTGCAGCTGGTCCCGCTCTACCACGGCGGCCGCTACTCGGCCTACGTCTTCCGCCGCTTCACCGATGTGCGATTGGTCGTGGCGGCGGAGGTGCAGATGGCCTTCTTCGGGGGAGACTCGGACAACTTCACATACCCACGCCATGATCTCGACTTCGCGTTCCTGAGGATCTACGACCGCGACGGTCGTCCCTACCAGCCGAAGCACCACTTTGGCTGGAGCGAGCAGGGCGTGGAGCTGGGCGACGTGGTCTTCGTGATCGGGAACCCGGGTTCCACCAATCGGCTGCGCACGATCGCCCAGCTCGAGTACCAGCGCGATGTCGAGGTGCCGGTGCGGATCGGTTTCTACGTGAGCCGCCTGGCAGCCCTGGAAGCGTATCGGCAGGCCGAGCCGGAAGGTGCCGAGGCGATGAATATCCGCAACCGGATGTTCGGACTATCGAACTCGCTGAAGGCCAGACGGGGTCAGCTCAGCGCGCTGAGGGATCCGATGATCATGGTGAGGAAGTGGGACGCCGAGCGCCAGTTGCGGGAGGCGATCCGAGAAGATGCGGAGCTGAGCGAGCGGTATGGAGCGCTCTTCGACCGTATCGCGGAGATCCAGCAGGGAAAGACTGAGTACCGAGCGTCCTATGGCGCCTTCTACGCACTGACGGATGCCAGGTATGCCTGCCGGACGCTGCTGCGTGCCGCGGTGTCCCACGCTTATCTGGCGGCCTTGGCTCAAGGTGCTCCTGCCGAGGCGGTCGAGACCTTGAAGCAGCAGCTGCTCGAGATCGGCGACCACCCGCGCCAGCTGGAGCTCAGTTACCTGACGGCGCGCTTCACGGACTTCCAACGCTATCTCGGGGCAGATAACGAGATCACGCGGGCCGCGCTCCAGGATCGCACGCCGGCCGAGGCCGCCGCGGCGCTGCTCGCGGGGTCAGCGCTCAGCGACTCGGCGCGCACGGCGGAAGCGGTTTCAGACGGCTCACTCACGCTGGACGACCCAGCCGTCCGCCTCGCCGGCGCGTTCGTGCCCGTGTATCGGGAGTACGTGGTGGCGAACCGACGCGTCTCGCGGGAAGAGGGGCAGCTGGAGAGCGATTTGGGTCGGGTGCGCTTCGAGGTGTATGGGCGCAGCATCCCGCCGGACGGGACGTTCTCTCCGCGCATCACCGACGGCGTGGTCGAAGGTTACGAGTACAACGGTACGTACGCGCCGCCCTACACGACGTTCTACGGCCTGTACGATCTGTACAGCTCGCACGGGCCGGGCAGCGAATGGGATCTTCCCGAGCGGTGGCGGACGCCGCCGCGGGGTCTGGACCTGAGCACGCCGCTCAACTTCATCTCTACGGCGGACACCTATGGTGGGAACTCGGGCTCGCCGGCGGTGACGCCCGAGCTCGAGCTCGTGGGGCTCAACTTCGACCGCAACATCGAGGGGCTCTCCCGCGACTTCATCTATCTGCCCGAGCGGGGGCGAAACATCATGGTGGACGTGCGGGCGATCCGTGCCGCGCTGGATCAGGTTTATGATGCCGACCGGATCGTCGTGGAGCTGGAGACCGGCCGGTTGTACGAAACGGAGGAGGCAGCGGACGCGGCGCGGCGGTAGTGAGGCGCTGCGAGTCCTTTCACTCCCCCGCTCGCATGGCCGTTTGAGCCATCGTGGCGTCCCGCTTGTTCGCTGCTGAGTCACACTCGGAGGACTTCCAACGCCTCCCTTGTAGGGTCTCGTCGCTCGAACCGCGTGATGTGTCCGTCGTTGTGGCGCTGTTTCTGCTCGGGCTGATCATCCGGTTTGTCACGCCGTCTCCCGACATCACCGTCCGCACGGGGATCAACTCCTTCTTCATGGACAACGCCGGCTTCCTCGCCTGGAGCCGAGAGGTCGCGGAGTCCTCGTCTCTGGGAGTTACGGGCGAGTTGCTCTCCAACCTGCGGACGGGGAATCAGCAGAGGGTCGCCGAGGCACTGCTGCGCGATCCCGGCAACCTCACCGGCGCCGTCGTCTACGGCCTGTACGACAACCCCGAGCGCGTTACGCGTCTACTCGATGTGTTTGCGTTGGCCTTATGGTTCCGGATCGTCGGATACAGCGAGGCCAAGGCGGAGGCGTTGATGGTGTTGATCAGCGCCGCTTCGGTCGTGGCCGTCTACCTGCTGGCCTGGCTCACATGGCATGACCGGCGGACGGCGGCGCTGAGTGCTCTTCTGATGGCGATCCTGCCGGGCTCCGTGGAGAGCGGCCGCTGGGTCTCGTGGCACGTGTTCGGTCAGCTGACCTTCACGCTGGCGGTCGTGTACGCGCTCTGGGCTCTGTCCGCGTATCGCGAGCGCGGGGGCTGGCGCTACCCGCTGATCGCCGGAGCCGTTTGGGGAGCGTGTCTCTACTCGAACACGCTGTTACCCTTCCTGATCCCTTTGGCACTGGCCCCGACGGTGTTCTACACGCACAGGGAGATGCGATCCCGATCGGCTGAAGCAAGGGAGGCCCAGGACCCGCCGTCATCTATGGAGCGAAAGAGCCTACTTCGCGCGGCGACGGTCTACCTCGCCACTGGCATCGTCGTCTTCTTCCCCGGGCTCAGCTTCGTCGCACTCCGCTGGCCGCGCTTCGTGGAACGCAACCTAGACACCTACGCCACGGCCTACTCCAGCGCGAGTGTAGTGCTCGATAAGCTTGGCGCGATGCTGCACCACTGGTTCGACGCCGCGACCCTGCCCATCGTCGTACTGGGCGCTCTGGGGATCTGGGCGAGCGGGCACAGTCGAAGGGCGGCCACGTACGTGCCGGTGGCGTGGCTGGCTGTGTATGCGCTGTTCAGTGCCACGCTGGGGGCGCCTCATCTACAGAGGCGTGTCGGGCTCTCGGTCTTCCCCCCTCTTGTGCTATTGGCGGCGGCGGCGGTCGTCGTCATCTGGGATTGGTCGGCGGGTCGATGGCCGGCGGCTCGTGCTCGTTGGCTATCGGCCTCGGCGCTGGTCGCGTTGGTGTGCTTTCTCGGGCTCCCTACGGTGCGGTACTCGAGATCGGGGGTCACGACGACGCCTCTGCGAGCGGCTATCGAAGCGGTGGCGTCGCATCTGGAGCCCGGTGCCGTCGTGATCACGAATCGAGTCGAGGGTATGAAGGTGCTCGGCCCGCCGTTGCGGACCTACACGGTGATAAGCGCCGTCTCGCTGGTGCGGCGTAGCGAGGAGGGCACGCCCGTCTCCGAATACCTGGCCTGGCGCTTCCCGACACTGAGTTGGCCGGTGACACAGCTACACGTACTTCTCGATCTGGAGGGAGAGCCAGACTTGCGAGAAGCTGATGTCTTGGAGACCGTCTCCCAGGCATTCCTTAGCGAGAGAGTCACCAGCCAGCCCGCTCAGGTGACCGAGTACGGCCGGGGGCTTCGCGTCTACACGTATTCCGCAGGTAGCTAGTCCGACGTGGCCACCCGGCACGGAAGATGGTAGAATCCCGGCTGTGGCGCGCAGGGCGGAGGCCTTTCCGTCCGTAATTGTGATTTCCCAACAGCTACAACGGCAGGTGCCGGTATGGCGAAAGGAACGGACTTTCTGAAGAAACTCGGCATCGCGGACGTGAACCCCGGCGGCTTCGGCGGCGAGTGGATGGGCTCGGGGCCGGAGCTGGAGGTCATCACCCCGATCGACGGCTCACGCATCGCCATCGTCAAACAGGTAACGGAGGCGGAGTACGATCAGATCGTCGCGCGGGCCCACCAGGCGTTCCTGAAGTGGCGCACGCTGCCCGCCCCCAAGCGAGGCGAGGTGGTGCGCCAGCTGGGGAACCGCTTGCGGACGCTGAAGAGCGAGCTGGGTCAGCTCGTCACCCTGGAGATGGGCAAGATCATCGCCGAGGGCGAGGGCGAGGTGCAGGAGATGATCGATATCTGCGACTTCAGCTCTACGGCCTGACGATACAGTCCGAGCGGCCTGACCACCGCATGATCGAGCAATGGCACCCTCTGGGGGTCGTCGGGGTGATCACCGCCTTCAACTTCCCGGTCGCGGTGTGGAGCTGGAACACGGCGATCGCCGCCGTCTGCGGCGACAGCGTTCTCTGGAAGCCCTCGAGCCAGACGCCGCTCACGGCCATCGCCTGCATCAAGATCGCTGAGCAGATCGCAGAGGAGAACGACGTAGATCCGGCGATCTTTTCCCTGATCGTCGGTAAGGGCTCCACGGTGGGCGACCGCATGCTCCACGACCGGCGCATCCCCCTCATCTCCGCGACGGGGAGCTGCCAGATGGGCTACCGCGTCGGCGAGGTCGTGGGCAAGCGGCTCGGCCGCACCATCCTGGAACTGGGCGGCAACAACGCGATCATCATCACGCCCAGCGGCAACCTCGACATGGCGCTGCGGACGATCCTGTTCGGCGCCGTCGGCACAGCGGGCCAGCGCTGCACCACCACGCGCCGGATCATCGTCCACGGGTCGGTGAGGGACGAGCTGGTGGGTCGGCTGATCAAGGCGTACGAGGGTATCCGGATCGGCGACCCGCGCGAACCCGACATTCTCATGGGTCCGCTGGTGACCACCGATGCGGTGCAGGATCTGCAGAACGCCATCAAACGTGTTCAGGCGGAAGGCGGGGAGATCCTCTACGGCGGCGAGCCGCTGGATGGCCCGGACTATCCGGGCGGCCACTACGTGAGGCCGTGCATCGCGGCGGCGAAGAACGAGTACGAGATCGTTCAAGAGGAGACCTTCGCCCCGATCCTCTATATCATCGGGTACGGCAAGAAGTCGTCGACGGCCCAGCAGGCGGTGGACGAGATCGAGGAGGCGGTCGCCCTGCACAACGGCGTGCCGCAGGGTCTCTCTTCCGCGATCTTCACCGAGAACGTACGTGAGGCCGAGTACTTCCTCTCGAACCGCGGCAGCGATTGCGGCATCGCCAACGTCAACATCGGTACGAGCGGCGCCGAGATCGGCGGTGCCTTCGGCGGCGAGAAGGAGACGGGCGGCGGCCGCGAGTCGGGCTCCGACGCCTGGAAGGCGTACATGCGTCGGCAGACCAACACGGTCAACTGGAGCACCGAGCTGCCGCTGGCGCAGGGGATCAAGTTCGGAGACTGATTGGGTTGGGAGCGCCGGCGGTCCGCTCGCCTCGCCGCTCGCGGGTCGGCAGCCGGAGTCCGCTCGCTTCATCGCTCGCGTGTGAGATCGGGACGTTGAGGCGTCATCAAGCCCGCTCGCGAGTTGCGCTCGTCGGACCCGGAGCGCCCCTGTGTCTGTGGCGGCGCTGGCACACGCGATTGCCGAGATCCATCTCAGCAATAAGGTGAAGGGGGCGCGGCGCGGCGTACCGCCCTAGATCCTGTACACGTAGCGCGTTCCCAGTGCGTGGTCGGTAACGATGGATTTCGTCGTGTAGCGAGGCTGCTGGGCCGGCGCGACGGGATAGAGGCGAAAGTCCAGCCGCAACACCTGCTTTGTCGAAGCCAGCTCCACAGCCGTACCGACGATACCGATAGCAGGCGTGTAGATGCGACGACACGGCTGGGCGGGCCCTTGCTGTAAGATCGGCCTCAGTGCTACCAGTGGCCCTGTCCTATGGATGCCACGGTACTTGGCCTGCTCTCGCTGCTCACGGTGGGAATCCCTCCATCCCCGGTACCGCCGGATTCTGCCTTCGTCATAGCGGCCGTCAGGACGACGGATCCACCGCTGATCGACGGCACGATCGACGAGTCGGAATGGTCGGGCGCGGGGGTCGCGGACGGCTTCATCCAGTACGAGCCACGACGCGGCAGCCGCTCGGAGTTCTCGACCCAGGCCCTGGTGATGTACGACGAGGGCCACCTCTACGTTGCGTTCCGTGTCTGGGATCCGGAGGAGCCGACGGCACAGCTGACGCGACGCGACGCGGAGCTCGAGAACGACGACGTGGTCGTGGTGGTCCTCGATAGCCACAACGACCATCGTTCGGCCTACTACTTCATGACCAACGCGCTGGGCACGCAGGCCGACGGGCGTGTGGCGAACGACGGCAGGACCGTGGATGCCACCTGGGACGCACCGTGGCAGTCGGCTGCGCAGCGTGCCGACTACGGGTGGACGGTGGAGATCGCTATCCCCCTCACATCCATCAAGTATGCGGCGGGTCGAGACGTGACCTGGGGTGTCAACTTCGGGCGCAGCCGGCGACGCACGTTGGAGATCAGCTTCTGGGCGGGGCCGCTGGAGCATCCGTTCCGGGTGTCACAGGGCGGTTCCCTCATGGGCCTCGACATCCCGCCGCCAGCGCGTCGGCATCAGTTGATCGCCTACGGGCTGTCGCGCCTACAGGAAGACGCGCGGGACGACTGGCAGGCGGGGGGCGACCTGCGCTATGCGCTGACGCCGGAGATGTCTGCCTACCTGACGGTGAACCCGGACTTCGCCACCATCGAAGCGGACCAGGAGCAAGTCAATCTCACCCGCTTCGAGCTTCAATTGCCGGAGAAGCGGCCGTTCTTCCTCGAGGGGGCGGAGCTGTATCGACAGCGGATCCGCACGTTCTACTCCCGGCGTATCGGCGGGGTGGATGCGGGGGGGCAGGCGCTGGGCAAGGTCGGGCGATGGACAGTTGCCACCCTGGCGGCACGCGGCGAGGCGGTGGATGACACGGCGAGCGGCACGTATGCTGTGGGGCGGTTCCAGCGTGACGTCTTCGGCTCGTCGAACCTGGCGCTGACGCTCGCGAACCGCGCGCTGGAGGGAGAGAACCGCGGGTCCGCCGGCCTGGACGCCACGCTCTTCTTCACCAAGACCCTGGGGATGACCGCTCAGCTGATCGAGAGCTGGGGCCCCTACGGGAAAGGAACCTGGGGCTACTTCATTCGCCCCGCCTACGACTCGCCGACCGGCCACTTCCACGTGCGTTACACTCACCTGGGCGACCGGTTCGCCGATCATGTCAACGCGGTAGGGTTCATCCGCGATGACGATCGGCGTGAGCTGGACTCCGCGCTCGAGCGCACGTTCTGGATCAAGAGCCGCACGTTCGAGCGTCTGGAGTACGGCTCGAACTACAACATCTACTGGAGCCAGAAGGGGACTCTCCGCAGTTGGCAGATCGACCAGTCCTTCGAGGTCGAGTTCCGCAATCGCCTGAGCATGGAGGCGTCATACCGGGAGGAGTTCAAGCGCTACGAGCGGGAGTTCCGAAACCGGCAGATCGCATTCGAGATCGGCTACAACACGCGCGAGTACCAGTCGGCCCGGGCAGGATATCGGTTCGGCAGGAACTTCGACTCGGACTTCAGCCTCTGGACCGCGGCGGCGGCCTACAAGCTGACACCCGAGCTATCGCTCGAGTACGAGCTGGAGCGCCTTACGCTGAATCCCGACCCCGAGGACGAGAGCACGTGGATCCACGTGGTGCGGGCGAACCAGTTCTTCACGCGCGACCTCTACCTGCGCCTGTTCTTCCAGAGCAACTCGACCAACGACCGAGAGGATGTGCAGGCGGTCATCGTCTACCGCTATCGCCCGCCCTTCGGCACCTTCCAGCTGGCCTACCAGCACTGCACGGCGGAGTTCGGGCAGCCCTGTGACCAGGGGGACGCGCTCTTCTTGAAGCTGACGGTGGTTCTGTAGGAAGCTGAGCTGACTACGGTCCGGTCTGCCCCGACTCAGTTACACTCGACTGAGCCCTCGTAGCTGGCGATGGTCGCCCCGCCAGCGTCCCCGTAGTAGATCTCGCAAGTCTTGCTGGGCGCGCCGCCGTGGATCGCTGTAGCCCGCCAGCCGTTCTTGTCAGCCACTGGGACGTCGAGGGTCACGTTCTCGCTGATGTTGAAGTCGAGGTTGTTGACGTTGCTGGTGTAGGTGAAGTACGTGACGTAGTAGTTCTCCTCGGCAGTCGCCAGGTTGCGTAGGTCCGACTTCATCGCTGCCATCATCGATTTCTGCCGCGTGTTCACGAACTTCGGTAGGGCGATTGCCGCGAGCAGCCCGATCAGCACGGTCACGATGAGCAGCTCGACCAGCGTGAAACCACGTGACTTCTGTCTAATTCTGCCAATGAATCTCACCATTCACCCCCGCTCTCGATCCTGCCGGCGGATCCTGGCCACACCGGTGGCACCTATCCATCGGGGCAAGGTACGTGCCGCCGCACTAGGGCAATGGCCGCCGGGTGTGAACAGATTCTCCCGTCGCCAGGCGCTTGAGCTTAGGCCCGTCGCCGTCGAAAGTACGCGGCGAACCGGTCAGAATGACCGATTCGCGGGCCTGGCAAAACCCTAAGGCCTGGCGCATTCTGCGAGACGCGGCGTCACCAATCTGGGCTGCGGCGGGCTGCCTGGCTAGCCTTCACGCTCCGGCGTCTCCGTCACCCCGGCGACCGACGCCATGTGATCCACCGACTGGTGCATGGCCGCTTTAGCCTCGTCCATGCCTGCATCGTGTCCGTTGACCGCGTCTGTGTTGAGCCTGCGGACCAGCCCGAGGAATCGATCCACCTCGCTGCGCAGCTGCAGGTACTTACGTCGCTCGGGCATCACGTGCCCGGCAAGGCCCCAGGTGCCGATTTGATTCAGCAGGATACCCAGGAGGACGACGATGACCTGGAGGCGCGTCTCCGCTATGAGCACGAGCTGGAAAAAGATGATGACGATACCGGTCAGGGCCAGGATCTTGTTGACCGTGGACCGACTAGGCATGAGCGATCGCATTCTTCCTCCTCTCGGCATTGGGGGTGTACAGGTTAAGGGGAGCCTGCAGCTACCCGCGTGACGTCAGTTCGGGCCGCTCAGCCAACCCGGAGCTTCTTCCGCAGGTTCTCAAGCATGTCGCATGTCATCGACTCGAGGTCATACTCCGGCTGCCAGCCCCACTGCTCGCGGGCGGCGCCATCGTCCAGGGAATTGGGCCAGGAGTCGGCAATAGCCTGCCGGACGGGATCCACGTTGTATTCGACGGTGAACTCCGGAATGTGCTTACGGATCTCCGCCGCCAGTTGTTCCGGGGTGAAGTTCACGGCGGTCACGTTGAAAGCGTTGCGATGCAGGAGCTGCCCGGGATCGGCGGTCATGAGGTCGATGGCCGCCTTGATGGCGTCGGGCATATACATCATGTCGAGGCAAGTATCGGGACCGAGGAAGCAGGTGTACCGCCTGTTGCGGATCGCCTCGTAGAAGATCTCCACCGCATAGTCCGTCGTGCCACCGCCGGGCAACGCGACGTAGGAGATGAGGCCGGGGTAGCGCAGCCCGCGGGTGTCCAGGCTGAAGCGGCGGTGGTAGTAGTCGCAGAGGAGCTCGCCGGCCACCTTGGTGACCCCGTACATGGTGGTCGGGCGCTGCAGAGTATCCTGGGGTGTCCTGACCTTCGGGGTGTTGGGCCCGAACGCCCCGATGGAGCTGGGGAAGAACACGGCGCAGCGGTTCTCGCGCGCCACCTCGAGCACGCGGTAGAGGCCGCCCATGTTGATGTCCCACGCCGCATGCGGCCTCTCCTCCGCCGTGGCGGAGAGCAGCGAGGCCAGGTGGTAGATGCTGCCGACGTCATACCGGCGCACGACCTCATCGATCGTCCGCTTGACCGTGCAGTCCAAGTACTCGAACGGCCCGTCGGAGCCGCCCGTCTGGGCGGGCATGCGGATATCGGATGAGATCACCTGGTCGGCCCCGTAGCGCTCCCTGAGCGCGGGAACCAGCTCGGAGCCGATCTGTCCCAGGGCGCCCGTTACCAGGATTCTTCTCAAGCTCCCTCCTCATTCGGTTTCAGGCCGGACGGGGTGGGTACACAATATTGAGTGCCTGGCCTCGCCGGAACAGAACGCGCCGCGCGCGGCCGATCCGCACGGCTGGTGAGTCTAGGTCAGTAGTTTTCGTACCTTCGCCGCCAGCTCCAGCTCACGCTGGAACTTGGGGTCGGCGATCTGGATGAGGGCTTCCGCCCGTTCCCGCAGGTTCTTGCCGAACAGGTTCGCCACGCCGTGCTCGGTGACGACGTAGTGGACGTCGGCGCGGCTGGTGACTACGCCGGCGCCTTGCTTGAGGAACGGCACGATCCGCGACATCTCACCGCCCTTCGCTGTGGAGGGCAGCGCGATGATCGGCCGACCGCCCTTGGAGCGCGCGGCGCCGCGAATGAAGTCCACCTGGCCGCCGAACCCGGAGTAGATGTAGGGCCCGATCGAGTCCGAGCAGACCTGTCCGGTCAGGTCCACCTCGATTGCGGAGTTCACCGCCACCATGTTCTCGATCTGGCTGACGATGAAGGGGTCGTTCACGTAATCGACGGGGTGTGCCTCGATCATCGGGTTGTTGTCCACGAACTCGTAGAGTTCGGCGCTGCCCAGGGCGAACGTGAGCACTACCTTTCCCGGGTGCAGGTTCTTCTTGGCTCCGGTCACCACGCCACGCTGGATCGCGCGCATCCCCCCGTCCGAGATCATCTCGGTGTGGATCCCGAGTTCCAGCCCGCCTTCCATGATCTCCCAGACCGAGTTGGGGATGCCGCCAATCCCCATCTGGACGGTGGAGCCGGGCTCGATCAGCTGAGCCGCGTTCCGGGCGATGGCCTTCTCCACATCGGTGGCGGGCTTGGGCTCCAGCTCGGGCAGCGGCTCGTTGTGCTCGACGATGGCGTTCACCCGGTTGACGTGGATGAAGGAATCGCCGAGGACCCGGGGCATGAGCAGGTTGACCTGGGCGATCACGGTCCGGGCTACCTGGCAGGCGGCCATCGAGGCGAGCGTCTCCACCCCCAGACTCATGAAGCCATGCTCGTCAGGCGGCGAGCACTGCACCATCGCCACGTCGAGCGGCACGATTCCCTGGCGGAAGAGACGCGGGATCTGGTGCAGGAAGATCGGCACATAGTCGGCGCGCCCGTCGTTCACGGCCTTGCGATCTGCCGGGCCTACGAACAGCGAGTTGTGTCGGAAGTGGCCCTCCATGCCCGGTGCCGAGAGCGGGTCCTCGCCCAACAAGAGAACGTGATTGAGCTGCACGTTCTCCAGCTCGTCCCGGCGCGTGGCGAGCGCGCGCACCAGCGCCTGCGGGATGGCTGCGTTGCCGGCGTAGTACACGCGGTCGCCGCCGTTGATCTTCCCGACCGCCTCGTCGGCGGTCATCGCCTTGGATCTATAGTCGTCAAGCCAGCTCATCGGGCTTCACTCCCGTCGAGAAGTCGCTGAAGCGGCACGGAGGGGATACCGAGGGTCGCCCCGACCCTCTCGTTCACCATCTGGCCCTCGTACAGGTAGGCGCCCGCCGCCAAGCCCAGGTCATCGCGCAGTGCATCGCTCAGCCCCTTGCGCAGCACCTCCCTCAGGGTTGGAAGGACGGCGTTGGCCAGGGCGCGCGAGGCCGTGCGGGCGATGTTGGCCGTCATGTTGGGTACGCAGTAGTGGACCACGTCGTGGACGATGAAGGTGGGGTCATCCAGGGTCGTGGGTCGGCTGGTCGCCACGCAGCCGCCCTGGTCGATGGAGAGATCGAGTATGACGCTACCAGGTTTCATCGCCTTGACCATGTCCTCGGTGACCAGGATGGGCGCGGGCGCGCCCGGTATCAGGACGGCCCCGATCACCACGTCGGCTATGGCGGTGAACCTCTCCAACTGCGCCATGCCCGCGACGGCGGTCACCACCTGACCGGAGAATTCGCGGCTTATGGCTCTGAGCGTTGTCAGGTCCTCGTCGACGATGATGACGTGCGCGCCACTCGCCAGGGCTTGCCGCGCTGCCGAGTGTCCCACCGATCCTGCGCCCAGGATCAACACTGTGGGAGGGGCCACTCCGGCCACGTTGCCGAGGAGAATGCCGCGGCCGCCCACGTCGTTCTGCAAGTAGCGGGCAGCCAGATGCACCGCCATCTGCCCCGCCATCTCGCTCATGGGTGCGAGGATCGGGTGGCTGCCCTGCTTGTCCTCGATGATCTCGTAGCCGATGATCGTGGACTTGAGCTCCATCAGTCGCTCGACGTTACGCCGCGGCGAGACGGCCAGGTGGTGGAAGGCGCAGATGATCAGGCCTGACTTGAGGAGGTCGAGCTCATCGCTGGAGAGCAGGCCGACCCGGCAGACGATGTCGGCGCGCTTGTACGCCTCCTCGCTGCTGTAGACGATCTGTGCTCCGGCCTTCTCGAACTCACTGTCGGGGAACATCGCTTCCTGCCCGGCTCCTTTTTCCACCACGACGGTGTGGCCGTAGTGGGTGAGTCGGGCCACCGTGTAGGGCGACAGGCCGACCCGGTGCTCGAGGCGGTGAGTCTCTCTCGGTACGCCGATGTACATGGCTATGCCTCCCTCAGTATGCCGGACAGCACTGGGCTACGGTGGGGAATGCTGGGGCGAGCGCTGTAGGGACCTCGTCAGGCCCCGGTCCCATCTGTCGCCTCCTCGTAGGCCTTGCCGCCCCAGGCGAAGGCTTCCTCGTTGAGGGCGAGCAGTGCGCACTGGTCGCGGAGCGCGTCACGGATGGTGGCGAGGAAGCTGTCCCTGGGGAACAGGTTGGTCGCCGCCTGCAAGGCGCCCAACGCGACGACGTTCTTCACCATCACCTTGCCCAGCTCCTTGGCGATTTGAGCGCACGGTATCCCAACCATTTGCACACTCGGGTCCAGCTCCGGTGGATTGGGAATGACGGAGCTGTCGTAGATTATGATGCCGCCGGGTCGAACGTCTGGGCCGAATTTCTCCAGACTGGGCGGGTTGAAAGCCACCAGGATGTGCGGCTGTGGCGAAGCCGGGGATAGCACCTCGCCGGTTGCGATGTGAACGTCGGCATAAGATGTGCCGCCCCGGGACTCGGGCCCGTAGCTGGGGATATGGGTGGAGTCGAATCCCTCGTTGATGGCGGTGCGTGTCGTGAGCAGGGCGGCGGTCTGGGCGCCGTCGCCACCGGCACCGGCGAACTTTATGGCGATATCCTTCGCATCGACATGAGCGGGAAACGCCTTGCTGAATCGGGCTGGCGGCTGGCTGGCGGCTCCGACGACATCCACGACCCTGTCGGCGTCGTAGTCGGGCGGGCCGAGATCGAACCATTGCTCCGTCTCGGCCTCCAGGTCTTTCTTAACGCCGAGGGGGAAGACGGGAACCATGTTCTCCTTCACCCACTTCTCGGTTTCGAACGGGGTCATCTTCAGATGCGTCGGGCATTCGGAGAGGATCTCCACGAAGCCCAGTCCCTTGTTTTCCACCTGCAGGCGCAGCGCCTTCTTGACGGCTTTTTGCGCCCTCACCCGCTGCTTGTTGTCGAAGAGCGCGCAGCGCTCGACGTAGACCGGGCCGTCCATCTCGGCGATGATCTCAGCCATCTTGAGGGGCTCGCCCGTGATGCGGGTGCGTCCCGTGGGTGTGGTGGTCGTCTTCATGCCCGGCAGCGTGGTGGGCGCCATCTGGCCGCCGGTCATCCCGTAGACGGCGTTGTTGATGAAGATGAAGGTCATGGGCAATCCCATCTGGCAGGCCTGGATGATCTCGGCCAGCCCGATGGAGGCGAGGTCGCCGTCGCCCTGGTAGGCGACGACGATGGCGTTGGGGTTCGCCACTTTATGGCCGATCGCCACGGCGGGCGCCCGTCCGTGAGCCGCCTGGGTGTTGCCAACATCGAGGTAGTAGTAGAGGAACACGGCGCACCCTACCGGCGAGATGGCGATCGTACGGTCCTGCACGCCCAACTCGTCGATTGCCTGGGCCAGGTACTTGTGGATCAGCCCGTGACCGCAGCCGGGGCAATAGTGGGTGGAGTGGCCTTTCAGCCCCTCGCCGTGGGCGTGGCGCTCGAAACGTTCGTAGAAGACGCTGCTCATGCTATTACCCCGTCAGTCCGGTGACCGCGTCCACGATTTCTTGCTGCTGCGGTAGTACCCCGCCGTAATGCTGTACCCGGTGGATGGGCGGCATGGCGTGGATACCGGCATGGCTCGCGGCCAGCCGCAGCTCGTCTTCGAGCTGGCCGGCCCCGGCCTCCGCCACGATCAGCCCGCTGGCACGCCCCAGTAGTGGGGTCAGCGCGTCGATCGGGAAAGGCCAGAGGGTGATGGGCCGGAACAAGCCAGCCTCGACGCCGCGGTCCCGCAGCTGCTGGACCGCGCCCTTCGCCATCCGAGCCGGTGTGTTACAAGCGATGATGACCCAGTCGGCGTCCTCACAATGAAAAAGATCGGCACGCTGCTCGTTTCGGATCATCTGCTCGTACTTCTCGATGATCCGAAGGTTGTGCTCTTCGAGGTCCGCCTCGCTGAGGAAGATCGAGCAGATCAGGTTGCGGCGGTGCGCCTCGTCGCCGTGGACCGCCCACTCGGGCAGACCGGGCTTGATCATGTAGGAGGGCAAATCCACACGCCCGGTCATCTGACCGAGGTAGCCGTCGCTCACCAGAATGACCGGGTTACGGTACTTGAAGGCGAGATCGAAGGCGTCCATGGTCAGGTCGAGCATCTCCTGGGGCGTCGAAGGGGCGAGCACAAGGCCGTGGGTGTTTCCGTGCCCCAGGCCGCGGCAGGCCAGCTTGATGTCGCCCTGTTCCGGCCCGATGTTGCCGAGGCCGGGACCGCCGCGCATGACGTCGAAGAAGACACCAGGGACCTCCGAACCGATCATGTAGGAGATCCCTTCGAGCATCAGGCTGAAGCCGGGTGAGGACGTGAACGTCATGCAGCGCATGCCGGCGCCACCGCACCCGTACATCATGTTTACCGTTGCCACCTCGCTCACCGCCTGGACGAAGACGCCATCCAGCTGCGGCAGCAGCTTGGCCAGCAGCTCCGCCCCCTCGGTGGAAGGTGTGATCGGGTAGCCGAAGAAGTGGCGGCATCCGGCGAGCAGTGCGCCGACCGCGGAGGCGTGGTTCCCGTACATGATCAGGGGCTCCAGCTTCGGCAGCGGCACCTTCGAATCCGGGATCGGTTCCGGGATCGGAGCTGTGCTCACACGTTCGCCGAACAGTTTCTCCGGGTCCAGTAGCTCGTAGTCGACTCCGGCGGGAGCCGGCATGAGCCCGTAGGGCTCAGGACACGCGTCCAGGCAGAGCCCGCAGCCGTTGCAGACCTCCAGGTCCAGGACCACCGGCGTATATCCCGTGGCCGGATGGATCTCGGTGCCCAGCGCGATGCAGTCCTTCGGGCAGGCCGTGATACAACGCCCGCAGGCCTTGCAGAACTGGGGGAACAGGAAGGGCTTGGGTCTCTCTTTGGTCTTAGTGCTTGCCATGTTGCCCGCTTCAGCTGTCCACGGCCCACGTGCTACGTCGTGGGCGGCAGGGTGGAGAGATCGAGGCGCTCACCGGACGGAGGTGAGGGCGACCGCGCTGGTACGGTGAGTTGTGCCGTCGTCGTGTCTCCCTCGCTGTGTTGGAACTACGGCCAGATGCCGCGCTCCAGGGTCACCTGCGCCACCCGCTCGATGGCCAGCACGTAGGCGGCCGTGCGCAGGTCCACCGGCTGGAGCGGCTCGCCCTCCAGCCCCCGCTTCTTGTCACCGCGTCGGTCGCCCGCTCCATCTTCGTCTTCAGCCTGCTGTTGACTTCGTCCTCATCCCACTGCTCGTACTCGTTGTTCTGCACCCACTCATAGTAGCTCACCGTCACCCCGCCCGCATTGGCGAGGATGTCGGGGAGCACGACGATCCCACGCTGGAAGAGGATCCTGTCGGCGGCCGGCGTCGTCGGCCCGTTCGCCGCCTCGGCGATCAGCCGCGCGCGGATCTCCGGCGCGTTGTCGCCGCGGATCTGGTTCTCCAGCGCCGCCGGGAT
>JBDHKG010000009.1:0-51833 GCA_039586495.1 Gemmatimonadota bacterium
CCGGCGGGCTACCAGCTGTTGCCGGGGAGCAACTGCCCGGAGACCTGGTCGTTCGGCGGCACGACCTGGCTGGGTGACCGGCCGATCCCGCCGGACAACTGGATCGCCTGGTTCAGAGAGCGGGGTGCGGAGTTCCAGTGGAACCGCTGGCAGGTTCCGGACACGTTGAAGGACGAGACGGCGTTTCTGGGCAACAACTTCGCCACCTACGGTCACTTCAACGACTACAACAGCACGACGCTGGGGAAGTTCGGCGAGGTGGTGCCGGGCGGGTTTGGCGAGCCTGAGCGTGAGGGCTACCCGCTGGGTCTGGACTTCTACTTCGACGCGTTCACATTCACGATCCCCTGGGTGGCGAACGCGAAGTTCTGGGCGGGGCTGATCGTGAACAACAGCGAGCAGCTGTACGGCGTGGCGCACGACTACGACTCGCTGTACTGGGGGATCGGACCCTGGCCCGGCCGGCGCGATGACGGCGACAACTACTTCATCGTGGAAAAGGGTGCCTGGGTCTCGGCGGAGAGCAGCGACCGCAACAGCCCGGAGTGCCAGGACGCCGACCCCATCCCGTTCCCATACGGTAGGAACACCTGTGGCGGCTACAACGGCAGCCGGTCCGACGGCTTCGAGGCGGGCGCACACGGGATCATGATTCTCAAGTCGCCGATCGGCGACCTGCGCAACAAGCTGTTCACCACGGTGGGCAGCCCCTTCTATATGCCGTCGCACCCGCTGGCGGCTGACACGATCACCTACAACCACGCGGTGAACTGGAACTTCGGGCACTGGGGCGCGGTGTGGAACCAGGGCAGCGAGCGGCAGAAGTTCGGCGTGATGTCGTCCACGACGGAGAACACGCTGGATGGCAGCTCCTGCTACGATTTCTGCCTTGGGCGTTACTCAACCTGCTGGTTCACGTTCCAGTCGAACGAGTGGCCGTATGGCGACATGTGTCAGTACAAGGCGTGGGTGCCGGGGGACTGGCACTACGTGTCGGGTCGGCCGCAGGGCGCCGGAGCGGGCCCGGACACGTTGCACCTGCCGGGCTGCGGTCCGACGGACGGCGGGGCGTGTCCTGTGACCTGGCGTGACACGACCTGGCAGGGCTGGAGCGCGAACTCGTATGGCAACCTGTCGCAGTTCTCGCTGGGCCCGTTCCGGCTGGCGGCGGGTGACACGACCGAGATCATCCTGGCGGTGTACAGCGGTCGTGACTCGCTGAGCTTCGAGATGTTCACGCAGGGGATCTACGACTTCTATCTGGGCCTGTTCGCGGTCGAGGTGCCGCCGCCGGCGGTGACGATCCGGGAGCTGGACGTGGGCGCGGGTCTCAGGCTGGGCAGTGCGGGCGAGGCGGAGGTGACGCTGGTGTGGGATGAGGCGGCCGAGGAGTACGTGGACGCCTTCCTGGCGAAGTACGCCGACGACCTGGAGGCTGCGGCGGAGGGGACGCAGGCGGCGTTGTTGCGCGATGCGAATCCCGGGCTGGTGGAGCGGATCTGCGAGCGGGCGGTGGACAACCTGGGGCGGCTGCTGGTCTACCGGTCGTGCGACGGAGGGAGCACGTTCGACGCGGACGGCGACTGCCGGGGTGACCCGCTGTATGACGAGGCGGGGAGAGTGGTCGAGCCGGGCTGGCAGGCGTACGAGATCCTGGAGCCGGATGACGCAGGCGATTTCCCGAACACGCTGACCGACGAGGAGGTGATCCCGGGTCTCGGCTACCTGTATGCGATCGTGGGAGAGAGCGTGGGATTCGAGGAGGTGGTGATCGACGATCGGGACGCCCAGATGGTGATCGACTCGATCGTGGTCGATCCGCTCGATCCGTCGGTGGTGGACACGTTTCGCCACTTCACCTGTGGGGTGGAGCCGTGTGAGACGACGGAGCTGGTGGTGGCGCCGCCGCTGCGCAACGTGCTGAGCACGTCGGCGCGCGACCCCAACGTGGTCTCGGTGTACGTGCCGGTGAGCCTGGCGGCGGGCGGCCGGGCGTCGCAGGTCCAGTTCGAGGTGGATACGCGGACAGCGTTCGGTTATGAGGTGACGAGCCGTGATCTGGGCGGTCGGGCGACGGTGCCGTTCGAGGTGGTGCCCATGTCGCGGGTGCGGGAGGGCAGCTTCGAGGCCGCGTTCGCGAACTTCATTCAGGTGACCGAGTGGCGGGACGCCTACACCGAGGTGCTGGACTCGGTGGCGGTGACGCTCGAGGATCTGGCGCGTGTGGTGGTGGGCGATACGGGGACGACGACGCGAGAGGCGGCGCTTCGGAGCCGGACGCTCAGGCGGACCGATGGCGTCGAGGTCACACTGCATGGTCTGAAGGTGAGGGAGGAGACGACGGAGGGTGATCTGTTGACGCGGGTGTATGAGATCGGGCCGGGGAATCTGGACCCGGACCGTCGAGAGGCAGTGGGCTTCGTGCTTCTGGAGGATCTGGGTAACGACACGCTGCCGCTGTTGGCCAGCGGTCACTTGTATGGTGATGCGGCGACGCCGGGCGCCTTCCTGGGGAGCCCCGTGTTCCCGGGCTTCCGGGTGGTGGCGGACGACGGGCACCGGTACGAGGCGCAGTTCTACGTGGCGGGCGGCGACACGCTGTCGCTGGACGTCAGCGCGACGCTCGGCCTGTTTCCGCTGGAGTCGTGGCTGCAGAGCGTGCAGGGTCTGACGTTCGGGGAGTACATCTTCCAGTTCAAGGACAGCGTGTTTGGCCCGGACGCGCCGTTCGAGCTGGACCTGAGGGACCCGGACTTCGAGCCGGTGGATGTGGACGCGGAGTTCGACGCGTCGCTCAGGGCGCGGACGCGGGGCACGACGACGGTGACGGACGCGCAGGCGAAGGCGCTGGTGGGTGCTGTCACGGGTCGCGACCCAGCGGAGTTCGAGCTGGTGGCGGCGAACGTGCCGTTCGAGGTCGTGAGCCTGACGCACGATCGGACGGCGGAGCTGGTGATGATCGACCGGGGTGAGGCCCCTAAGGTGCTGGGCGTGGATCCGGACACGGTGGGCGTGACGGTGGATGCCGACCGCTGGGTGCCGGGGGACGAGCTGTACGTGATCGAGGAGATCGAGGCCCACCGGACGCGTGAGGTGGGCGGCGAGGAGGCGATCGTGGTGAACGCAGCGGGTGAGCCGCAGGCCGAGCAGCGGCGGGCGGTATCGTTCGCGCCGCTGGTGCTGGGCTGTCTGGGTGCGAACCCGACCTGCAACCCGGTGAGTGACGTGGGTCGAGCGGTCGCGCCCTGGGTCCCGGTACAGCCGGGCGACGATCTGCACGTGCTCTACTACTCGCCGTTCGGCACGCGGAGCCGCTTTGTGTTCAGCCTGAGCCCGTCGCTTGGAGGTGAGGCGATCATCGAGGCGGGCCGGAGCATTGAAGCGCAGATGGACTCGATCCGGGTGGTGCCCAACCCGTACATCCTGTACTCGGCCTACGAGGTGTCGGGTGCCGGGCAGCGGCTCGTGTTCACGCACCTGCCGCCGGACGGTGAGATCCGGATCTACACGGTGGCGGGGAACTTCGTGCAGGAGATCGATTGGGCGCCGAGTGACCTGACCGGGAACGGCGACCTGTACTGGGACATGCGGACACGCGAGGGCCTGGACATCGGTGCGGGCCTGTACATTTACGTGGTCACGGCGACGGACCCGGCGACGAACCGGGTGCTGAAGAGGATGGGCAAGTTCGTGGTGATTTACTGAACACGTCTCCGGTTGCTGGACCGACACTCGTCTCCTAGGTTGCCGGCCTGGAACCGAGATGGTCGGCTGACCAACCAGCGGGAAGGCGGGCGTGCGCGTCGAGATCAAGAAGGTGGACAAGCCGTGGGGTCACGAGCTGATCTGGGCCCACACGGACCGCTATGTCGGCAAGATTCTGCATATCGAGGCCGGCGAGTCGTTGTCGCTACAGTATCACGAGCGCAAGGACGAGACGATTCACGTGCTACGTGGCCGGATGGTGTTCCTGGTGGGTGAGAGCCAGGAAGACCTCCAGGAGGTGACTCTGGAGGAGGGCATGAGCTTCCGGATCCGGCCGGGGACGCTGCACCGAATGCGCGCGATCACCGACTGCGACCTGCTGGAGGCCTCGACGCCGGAGATCGACGACGTGGTGCGGCTGGAAGATCGTTATGGCAGAGTTTGAGCCTCTGGAGCCGGTCGAGTTCGAGGACGAGCAGCGGTTCGGCACTGTGCTGCTGGGCCTGGGGTCGAACCTCGGCGACCGGGTGCGCTATCTGGAGCGCGGCCTGGAGCACCTGCGGGCTCATATCAACCTCGAGCACGTCTCGTCGATCTACGAGACGCAGCCGGTCGGCGTTCGCGACCAGCCCTGGTTTCTGAACCTGGTGTGCCTGGGTACGACGCGACTGAAGCCGCGCGCGCTGCTGGAGCTGATCCACGAGATCGAGGCGGTGCTGGATCGCGAGCGGCGTGAGCGCTACGGGGCCCGCACGCTGGACATCGACATACTCGCCTACGACGACCGCGTCATCGATGACGAGGACCTGGTCATCCCGCACCCGCGGATGACGGAGCGGCGGTTCGTGCTCGAGCCGCTGGCCGAGATCGCACCGGAGTGGCGGCACCCCGTGGTCAAGAAGACGGCGAAGGAGCTACTGAAGGGCCTGGAGGGCGATGTGGTGAGAGTGTTCACGGATCCGCCCCCGTCGTCGGGGCCGGTGCCTTTGATCTAGTGATGGGTTACCGCGGCGCGGTTCGAGCGACCTATGACGCGGCGCTCTTCATCCCCGGGGATCAGGGCCCGGCGGGACGGACGCACGGGCACCGCTATACGGTAGAGGCGGTCCTGGAGGCCGAGGAGTTGAACGAGTATGGTTTCGTCGCCGATTTCGATCAGGTTCAACCGCGGCTGGCGGCGATCGCGGCGGAGCTGGACCACCGCCTGCTGAACGACCTGGAGCCGTTCCGCGCTGGCGCGCCCAGCGCCGAGCGCCAGGCCGAGTACTTCTATCGTCGGCTCAGCGCCGAGATCGAGCGGGAGTGCGGCCCGAAGGTACGGGTTGTGAGGATCAGGGTGATACAGGAGCCGGAGGCATGGGGAGAGTACGAGCCGTGAGGGTTACGGCGAGGATCGGTGGGCTGGCGCTGGCGGTCGTGGTCGCCGGGTTGGGGCTGGCCTGTGGCCGCGACTCGCAGGGCCAGGAGGCGGGTCGGCGCGATCCGGAGCTCGATCGCAAGGTGGAGGAGATGCTTCCTCGAGTCGCGGAGTTCGCGCACCTGCCCGCAAGCGTACTTGCTGGAGCGGATAGAGGCGGAGTACCCGGGCGACATGCTCGAGAATGTCGCCCTCGCTTATCAAACCTTCGGGCTCCTACCGGACACGGTCGACCTGAGGGCGCTGCTGGTCGATCTGCTGCTGGAGCAGGCTGTTGGCTACTACGATCCCGCGCGGGACGTGCTATTCGTTCGCGATGAGGCGCCAGCGCCGATGGTGGATGCCTTGCTGGTGCACGAGCTCGTGCACGCGCTGCAGGACCAGCAGTACGATCTCGATTCGCTGATCCACTCGGTCACCGGCAACGACGCGCGCGCGGCGATCCAGGCGGCGATGGAGGGGCATGCGATGGCCGCGATGCTGGCCTTCCAGTACGCCGCGATGACGGGCTCGACGATCTCGGTCGAGCAGCTCCCGGAGATGGGCCCGGAGTTGGCGGGTGCGCTGATCGAGGCAGCTGCCTATCCGCAGCTCGCACAGGCGCCGGCCATCGTGCGAGAGCCGCTGCTCTTCGCCTACCTCGGTGGGATTCGGTTCGTTCAGAGGTTGTGGCGGTCGCAGCCCGGCAACCCGGCGCCGTTCGGGCAGTGGCTGCCGGAGTCCACGGAACAGGTCATGCACACCGAGCGACTGCTGGTCGAGCGCGACCGCCCGGTCGCCGTCAGCATCGGGGAACCTGCTGGCGGCTGGCAGGTGAAGTACGCCCGTGACCTGGGGGAACTGGAGACCCGCATCTACTTCGAGGAGCACCTTCAGGACCGGCGCGTGGCGGCCGGAGCGGCGGCCGGCTGGGACGGCGACGCCTACGCGCTGCTCGCACAGGGCGACGAGCTGGCGTTGCTCTGGTACACGGCCTGGGACACGGAGGCCGACGCGGACGAGTTCAGCCAGGCCTATCGCCGCGCCTTCACGACTCGCTTCGGCGGGGGCGGTGAGGGCGGAGATTTGCTGGGCGAGGGTCGGCAGGCGCGGCTCGATCGACTGCAGATCTCGGGGATCCCCGTGGTGCGGGTGGTGGAGACGCGCGTCGGCGTGGAGCTGGCGAGCCCGCCGGTCGTGGGCGTCACGGCGCCCGGGGAATAGCTGGAGCGGCGCTGGCGGCCAGGAGGGGCGATTTCGCTCAGAGAGCGGGGATTCCCGGCGCTGCTGTAATCGAGGCCACCAGCGGCGAAAAACGCGCCTAGGCGCGTTTTTCGCGCAATAACGGGCCTTTCCTGGGTAAAATCGGAGTAACGAAGCGCCTGGCCCGCGCTGGGACTACAGTATAGAGGCCAGGACCAGCTCCTTCGGCAGCGGGTAGCGGTACTCCTCCCCTGCGTAATTCCGCATGACCACCTCATCGTCGGTGACCTCCTCGAGGTACTGGGGGAGGACCGGGATCTTGCCGCCGCCGCCCGGCGCGTCGATCACGAAGTAGGGCACCGCCAGGCCGGAGGTCCAGCCGCGTAGCGCCTTCATGATCTCGAGACCCTTCTCGAGCGAGGAGCGGAAGTGTTCGCCACCGGCGACGGGGTCGCACATATAGAGGTAGTAGGGCCGCACCCGGTTCTTCACGAGCTTCTGCATCAGCTCCTTCATGATCCGCGGATCGTCGTTCACCCCCTTGAGCAGCACCGTCTGGGAGCCGAGCGGGCACCCGGCGTTGGCCAGCTTCGCCAGCGCCCTCCTGGTCGGCGGTGTCAGCTCGGCCGGGTGATTGAAGTGGACGTTTACGAAGACCGGGTGATACTTCGCGAGCATCTTGCACAGCTCGGCGGTGATGCGCTCCGGCAGGTGAGTGGGCACGCGCGTGTGGATGCGGATGATCTCGATATGCCGTATCTCGCGCAGGTTCTTGAGGAAGTGCTCGAGCCGCCGGTCCGAGAGCATCAGCGGGTCGCCGCCGGAGAGGATCACGTCGCGAACCTCGCTGTGCTCGCGCAGGTACCTGAACGCCGACTCGAACTTGTTCAGCGGGATCTTCTCCGGATCGCCCACCTTGCGGCGCCGCGTGCAGAACCGGCAGTAGGAGGCGCAGACCGGGCTGACGAGGAACAGCACCCGGTCGGGGTAGCGGTGCGTGATGTTGGGGACGGGGGAGTCGGCGTCCTCGCCGAGTGAATCGACCATGCCGTCGACGATCTCGTTCTCCTCCGGGCTGGGCACGTACTGATTCCAGAACGGGTCACCGACCTCTTTGATCGTTGCCAGCGCGGCCGGCGTGATCCGGAGGTTGAACTTTTCGATCGCTGCCTGGACGGCCTCGCGGTCGATGTTCTCCTCGCCGAACATCTCGATGAGCTGGTCAACGGTGGTCACACCCTTCTTGAGTGCCTGTTGCCAGTTCGCCATAGTCGCACACCTCGGTCGAATCATGAGTTTGGAGATGTGAGCGGGAGCTGACTCCCGCACCCCTCACCGTGTCCCTTCGTCCTCACTTCTCGCGACTCATTCTCCTTGCGAAGAGACAGCGACCCAGCGAAGTACTTAGCGTAGGTCACCCGGTCGTCATCGTCGGCGTAGAAGCCTGAGATGCGCGCGACTTCCTCATAGCCGCAGGCCAGATAGAATCCGCGCGTCTCGGCGTAATCGTCGCGCGACGACGTCTCGATCACACACATGCGGGCACCCGACGAGCGCATGTCATGCTCGACCCGCTCCAGCAGGGAGCGCCCGATCCCGGCGCGCTGGAACCGCGGGTGCACGGCGATCCAGTAAAGGTCCCAGGTGTCGACCGTGCAGGGCGTCGGCCCGTAGAAGGCGAAGCCGGCCAGCTCGTCCGGTCCAGCGAAGGCGGCGCAGGCCCAGTAGTCTCGCCCGGGCGCCTCGCAGTAGGCATCGAACACCTCGAGCGCCACATCGATCTCGTCGGGCCTGAAGATCCCTGTCTCGGCGACAACCGCGGCCACCTGCGGCCGGTGCGATCTGTGGGGAGTCTTCCACTCGAGCTGAAGCGGCCCGCGCCGCCCCGCGCTGCTGCGGGAAGGCGTAAGGGTGCCGGACCGACTGTCACGCCGAGTAGCGGGCATCAGGTTGACCCTCCCACACCCCGGACCGCTGGGACGATGAACCAGCCGGTCGACGCGCTGCTGTTGCCGTCGTGACGGGCGAGCGCTTCCTCGACGATCTTCCCGATCAGTTCCTCATACGACCAACCCGCGACCCAGGCCTGGCGTGCGAGCCCGGCGTCGCAGGAGAGGTCGGCGTTGGGGTTGACGTCGATGATGTACGGTGTGCCGTCCGCACTGAGCCGCACGTCGACCCGGCCGTACCCGCTGCCCTCCATCAGGGTCCAGACGCGCGCGGCGAGCCGCTGCAGCTCCTCCGCCTGCTCGGCCGGCAACGGCGCCGGACAGACTGGCCGCGTTCCGAGATCCTCGGGGCTCCCGCTCACCCACTTGGCGGTGAAGGAGACGATGGGCGGCACGTCGTCCGGCAGTTCGCTGAAATCGATCTCGGCGGGCGGCAATAGCTGGTTGCCGACGATGGCCAGGTTGATCTCGCGCCCCTCGATGAACTGCTGGATGACCAAGCTGCCCCACTTCTCGCGGAGGCGCTCCACCGCATCAGCCAGCTCGCTCGGGGATCGCGCGACGGAGTTCGCGTGGATCCCGTTCGAGCCGTCCTGCGCTGCTGGCTTCACTATCGCCGGGAAGCGATCCCAATCCGTAGGGACCGGGTCATCGCGGCGGACCAGCTTCCAGTCGGGGACCGCGAAGCTGTGCGCGCGCAATACAGCGGCACAGCGGTCCTTGTTGAGGCAATGGAGGAGCGTCGCCGAGCAGGCCCCGGTCATCGGCAAGTCGAGGAGCTCGACGGCCGCCGCCGCCAGATGCTCCGCGGCAGGCGAGCCACGCACCGATTCGCAGAGGTTGAAGGCGACACGGAACTCGCCGCTGCGCAGGCGCTCTATCCACTCGTGGGGCACCTCCGCCTGTAGGGGTAGCACCTCGGGCTCATAGCCGAGCGCGTCGAGGGCCTCGATAATCGGGACGGTGGACTGGGCCGGTGCTTCCGGCTCGGTAGCTCCGGCCGCCTTCTCCGCCACCGGATCGAGCAGCACGGCGACGCGGCCGTACGCCCGCCGGCTCAAGGCTGCGGGCTTCTCGGTTGCGGCGGGCGCAGCGGTTGCCTCAGACCGGGACTCGTAGGTCATAGCGCGCGGCGGCGGTCCGCAGGACAGCCAGGATCATCTCGTCGTACGAGAGACCGGCGGCCCGTGCAGCCTTCGGATAGGACGAGTTCGCTCTGGGGTCCGGAATCACGCCTGGCAGCGGGTTGACCTCCAGTATGTGGGGCGTCTCGTCCTCGTCGCAGCGGACATCGATCCGGGCCCAATCGCGGCAGCGCAGACTGCGGAACGTTGCCATGGCGATCTCTTCGATGCGGCGCTGCAGCTCCGGGCTGCAGCGGGCTGGACAGAAAAAGATGTCCAGCGGCTTCTCCAGTCGGTCCCAGATCCACTTGGCCTCGTAGCCGTACAGAGGCAGGGCGCCGGCCGGAAGCAAATCGAACACCAGTTCCACGATTGGTAGGGCGCGCACGTCGCCATCGTTGCCGAGGACCGCGACGGTGAACTCGCGTCCGCCGAGGAACCTCTCGATGATGGCCGGCTCACCGTACTGCTCGACCACCCGGGCGACCTCGGTCTCGACGTCGGGCCAGGTGGTGCAGAAGGATCGCTGGGTGATGCCCTTGCTCGAGCCCTCGTGAAGCGGCTTCACGATGGCGGGCAGGTCCACGGAGCGCCGCACCTGCTCGGGGCATGCCACAACCTGGAAATCGGGTGTGGGTATCCGATGGTGATTCAGTGCCTCTTTGGCCCGCGCTTTGTCGAGGCAGATCCCCAGGGAAAGGGGATCGCTGCCCGTGTAGGGGATACCCCAGAACTCACAGAAGGCGGGCACGAACGACTCACGACTGGCTCCACCCATGCCTTCCGCGAGATTGAAGACGATGTCGGGTCGCGCTTCGCGCAGCTTGACCGGGAGGTCGCGGTTGGCTTCGAGCCGGATGACTTCGCCCGCGTGGGAGAGGGCGGCCTCGACGGCCGCGATCGTGGACTCGTCATCCCATTCGGCGAAGGTGTCTGCGATGTCCAGGTAAGCGTTCGCCGACGCGATGATGTCGTTCGAGAGAAGGTCGGCTGACTTGGCGGGCTGATTCGGAGCTGACGGCGCCTTTGGCGACGAGGGTGCATCGTCCGCCGGCTTCACGTTAAAGGCGAAACCGATGCGGAGTCCATTCGCGCGATGCTTTTCGATCGAGCTGGGAGCGAGTTGTGCCCCTGAGCTTCCTATCGCACTCCCTCCTGTGGGAGTCCATCGAGATCAGCCGCGCGCGAGTGCGGAAAAATTTCCAACCTCACCTCCACTCACTCCGCACGATGAAGCGATCTACATCAAGATAGGGACAAAGTAAAACAAAAATCAAGACTTTTGTGACCCCTTTCTGGCGATGCAGACGCATCCGGCTCCGAGGTCGGACGAGCGATGTGGCCGGAGGTGATGGTTTGCTCCCCGCAGTGAAGGCGCGTAAATTGAATGATTGACCAAATTCGGCATCCGCTACGACTGCAGACGGCCTTCGACCTTCGATGAGCTCGCAGAATCAGCACGGTCATCCCACCACGCTCACCGTCGCGCGCTCCGAGAGCGTCTCAGCCTACGATGTCTGGGTGCGTTCCGGGCTTTTGGATGACGGTGGCGCCCTCATCGGCGACGCCTGCCGGGCTCCGCGCTACGCTATCATCACCGACAGCCAGGTCTATGGTGTCTATGGCGAGCGGCTGCAGGCGTCGCTGAGCGCTGAAGGTCTCGCGGCAGTGACCTTCAGGTTTGCCGCCGGTGAGTGGAACAAGACATCTGAGACCTGGGTCGAGTTGACGGACGGGTTGCTGAGGGCGGGGTTCGGGCGCGACGCGGTAGTGATCGCGCTCGGCGGGGGTGTGGTGGGCGATGCGGCCGGCTTCGTGGCGGCGCGACCACGCTTCTGGCGATGGTGGACAGCTGCGTCGGCGGAGCAGTGGGGGTGGACACGGGTGTGGGCAAGGATCTGGTGGCGGCGGCCTTCAAGCACGGGCTTACCCTCGACGCCGGTTACTTCGAGGAGCTGGCGGGGAGTCTTGACCGCATCTTCGCCCGCGAGCCGGCGGCGCTGGGGAGGCTCATCGGCGGCGCTGGGGAGGCTCATCGCCCGCTCCACGGAGGTCAAGGGGGAGGTTGTGAGCCGGGACGTTCGGGAAAAGGGGTGCCGGAGGGTGCTGGACTTCGGGCATAGGTTGGCCCGGGCGCAGGAAGCCATCTCAGGCTACGCCTGGTTGCATGGGGAAGCGCTGGCAGTGGGGATGGCAGCGGAAGGGGCGATCGGTGAGGCGGTCGGGGTGACCCGGGGTGGCGTGGCCGGGCCGATCCGCGAAGTGCTGGAAGCCGCGCGGCTGCCCGTAGCCGTCGAGGCGGACGTGGACGCGGAGCGCTTCCTCAAGGCGCTACAGTTGGATCGGGAGCGGCGAGGTGAAGGGAGGTAGACCCTGCTGGCGGACGTCGGGGTGGTAGCGGGATCGGCGGAAGAGGGGTGGGCACGGGAAGTCGCGGACGAGGTTGTGCGTGGGGCGTTGTTCGGGTAGGGGTGTATTTGACGAGTGGCGGATTTCTTTACAGATTACAAGCTTAGGTCATTTCGGCGCGGAGCGGAGCCATCGGCGACCAGACTCGTTTCTCAGGCCTATCGGTGCACGACTTACTCGATCGTTGTGCCGTTGAGCAGCTCGATAGGCCCCTGCTGAGCTGCTCGAGGGATACCCTCTCCTACGGGCGGGCGCAGCTGCAGGCGCGTGCTCTCGCCGCCGGGCTACATAACCTGGGCATAGGCGCGGGGGATCGCATCGCCATCGACCTCCCGAACGGGCCTGAGTTCGTCGTCTCGGCACTTGCGGCGGCGAACCTTGGCGCGGCGATCGTACCCCTCAATCCCGCCTACTCGGCTCACGAGCTCCAGTTCATGCTGCGGAACTCCGAAGCGTCGGTGGTGATCGCTGCGGAGGAGTACGAGGGTCAGGACAAGCTGGAGCTGTTCGAACGGTTGCAGTTCAACCTGCCCGATCTGCAGTACGTGGTGACGGTCGGGGAGGAGGATCTCTGGTACGACGATCGGATCTTCCAGTTCGAGGATCTGGTCTCCAGCGGGGAGGGGAAGAGCTTTCCGCCGGTCAGCGTCGATCCCGAGGAGGATGTGTACGCCATCCTGTATACGGCGGGCACAACGGGAAAGCCGAAGGGCGTGATGTTGACCCATGCGAACCTGGTGAGGACGAACGGTGCGACGGCGGAGGCTCTGGGGCTGACCAAGAAGGACAGGGTCCTGATCGCCGTTCCCATGTTCAACATTTTCGGGCTCGGTGCTCTGATCTCGGCTTTGAGTGTTGGGGCGACCGTAGTGTTGATGGAGAAGTTGGACGCTGCAGCCACTCTGAAGCTGGTGGTGGAGACGAAGGCCACGGTGCTCCACGGTGTGCCGACGATGTTCGCGCAGCAGCTACGGAGCGGCGCGATCGATCGGCTGGACGTGTCTAGCCTGCGGACCGGTATCGTGGCGGGCGCGCCGGTGTTGGATAGGTTGGCGGGGGAAACTCGGGAGCGGCTGGTGCCGGGCCTGGAGATCGCATACGGTCTGACGGAGACGTCGCCGACGGTCTCGATTACCCGGCGCGATGACCCACCCGAGAAGCGGAACTTCACGGCAGGCCGGCTGCTGGAGGGCGTGGAGGTCCGAGTCCTCGGTGACGATGGCGCCCCGCTCCCGGTCGAGTCCATCGGCGAGCTGGCGGTCCGGGGCTTCAACGTGATGAAGGGCTACAACAGGCAGCCGGACGAGACCAGCCGAGCGTTCACCGACGACGGTTTCTTTCGGACAGGCGACCTCGGGATGATCGACGAGGACGGTTACCTGCACATCGTCGGCCGCAAACGGGACACCATCGTCCGCGGCGAGTACGTGATCTATCCGCGCGAGCTGGAGGATCTGCTGCGCCTGCACCCTGCCGTGCAGGAGGCCGCTGTGGTCGGCGTGGAGGACGAGGTCCTCGGCGAGCTGATCTGCGCCTGTGTTATGCCAGTGGAAGGCGCGATCGTGACGGGCGACGAGATCAAGGATTTCTGCCGGGGTCAGGTTGCCCAGTACAAGGTCCCAGACCTTGTGCGATTCGTGGACGCGTTCCCCATGACTGGAAGTGGCAAGATTCGACGCGTCGAACTCGCTCGCATGGTGCGAGCCGAGCGGGGAACGCGTCAGTCGTAGTACCGTTTTTTGAGAGAGCAGACCCGCTCGACTTCGCCCGAGCGGCGAGCATGCCGGAAGCATCTGTGGGGCACGGCTGCTGGGACCGGAAGGGAAGAATCCCGGATCGGTCGTCGGCGCCGTTGCCCGCGCAAACGCAGGACATCCTTCCGGTGGGGTACCGACCCTCAGCCCCTCGCGCCAGGGCGACGGGCCTGCCTCTCAGCGTCGTAATGCGTTGATACGCAAGGAGTTATGGGAGGCATGGACAAGCGAGAGGAGTCACCTGATCGTCGGGGTGAGCCGAACTCCGACCCCAGCGGCGCATATCAAGCTGCGCTGCTCATCGATTTCGACAACGTGACGATGGGGATCCGGTCGAACCTCGGCCAGGAACTCCACAACCTTCTCAACTCGGACGTCATTCGAGGCAAAGTAGCGGTACAGCGTGCCTATGCCGACTGGCGGCGCTATCCGCAGTACATCGTGCCGCTCTCCGAGGCTTCGATCGACTTGATCTTCGCGCCGGCCTACGGTTCATCGAAGAAGAACGCGACGGACATTCGGCTGGCGATCGACGCGCTCGAGCTGGTGTTCGTGCGGCCGGAGATCAGAACGTTCATTCTGATGTCGGGTGACAGTGACTTCTCGAGCCTGGTTCTCAAGCTGAAGGAGTATGGGAAGTACGTGATCGGTGTCGGAATCCAGGAGTCGAGTTCTGATGTGCTGGTGCAGAATTGCGACGAGTACTACAGCTACTCCTCGCTTTCCGGGCTGAGCAGGGCCGGCGATCAACCGCTCGAGAGGCACGACCCTTGGGTGTTGGTGGGGAAGGCTGTGAAGAAGATGGTCGAGCGCGGGGACACGATGCGCTCCGATCGGCTGAAGCAGGTGATGCTGGAGATCGACCCTTCCTTCAGCGAGAAGGAGCAGGGCTTCACCAAGTTCAACCGGTTCGTCGTGGAGGCCGCTTCGCGCGGCTTGCTCACGATCCAGAAGATGGAGAACGGGCAGTACGGCGTGGCACCCGGCGGTGAGGCGGAAGCCGAGAGAGCGGAGAAGGTGAAGGAGCGGCGGGCGCGGCGGCCGGCTGCACGGGGCGCCGGCAAGCGTGAGCGGGAACGTGAAGCGAAGCGGCCAGAAGCGCGGGCGCGCGGCCGGACCGGGGAGGCTGACCGTGTCGGCAGGGCACGACCGAAGCTCACGATGGAGACGGGGCTGAGACTTCTGCGGCGCGCGCTCGAGGTGTCGCTGGAGGGGGAGACCGGGTCGATTCGTGACAGCGACGTGAAGCGGCGGATTCTCGAGATCGATCCCGATTTCGACGAGGGCGAGCTGGGCTTTAGCAAGTTCAGCAAGTTCCTGCAGGCTGCCGCGGAGGCTGAGGCGATCGAGCTCACCCGGGGGCCGAACGGGAACTTCCAGGTCGGATGGCCGAAGCCCTCGAAGGGCCGGCGGGCCGCGAAGCGTGAGCGCGCAGCCGCCGCTTCCGACGCTTCCGACGCCAAGTCCCGGCAGTCGACGGTGCACCGGTTGACGCGGCTCCTGTTCGGTGGCCGGGAGCACGAGCCGGAAGAGAAGGTAGCGGAGCCGCAGCGCGAAGCTGAGGTGGCCAAGACGCAGCCTGCTGCGGCAGCGCAGGAGGTGCCCAGGGGCCGCAGGGGTGGACGTGGACGCCGAGGTGCGGCGGCTGAGGCGCCGACCGGCAAGACCAGGAGAGGGCCTCCCTCTGCCGGACGCGCCGCGAGAGGCGAAGCCTCAGCGCCGCGCCGAGGAGCGGGCCGGCGCGGTGAAGGACGGGCCGCCGGAGCTCGCCGTAGAGCTGAACACCGCTCGCGGGAGGAGAGAAAGCCCGTGCCCGAGCCGGAGGAGATCGCCGCTCCCGCTGACGTGGAAGTGAGCGCTCGGCCGAAAGAACTCCCGGCAGCCGTGGCGGAGCTTCTGGAAGGGCGAAGGCAGGCTGATGAAGAGAAGACCGAGCCGATCAAGCCGGCGCCGTTACCCGGTGCGCCGCGGGGGACGATCCGCGGTCGCTGGGGCACGCGCGGACGCTACCGCCCGGCGGGGGCGCCGCCGCCGATCTTCGAGGGGCAGAAGGGCCTACGGGGCGAGGGTCTGGCGAGTGATGAGCCGAGCCTGGAGGTAGAGGCCGAGCGTGGACCGGACGCTGACGTGGCACCGGCGGTCGAGGTCGAGGCCGGCTCCCGCCCGGTGGAGTCCACGGAGAGCGCGGGCCTGATCGCCCGCCTGACACGCTTTCCTGGCGTGGGTGGAAGGACGGCGCGGACGCTGGTCGAGGCGTTCGGGGCGGACGTGTTCCGCGTCCTGGATGAGGAGCCGGAGCGGGTGCAGGAGCTGTTGCCGGACCACCGGGCGGAGCGAGTTCTCCAGGCGCGCCGCGAGGAGCGAGAAGCCGGCCGGGCGTGAGTCGCCGCTACCAACCTTTGCCTCCCGGCTTTTTCGACCGGGATGCCGAGCTTGTGGCGAGAGAGCTGCTCGGCGCCTTCCTGGTATCGGACTGGGGCGCTGTGCGTTGTGTGGGCCGGATCGTGGAAACGGAGGCCTATCCCGGCCCACACGACCCTGCCTCTCACGCTGCCGCGACTGTGGGGCGTACCGCCCGCAACGATCCCATGTTCGGCCCACCGGGCACGGCTTACATCCATCTCAACTTCGGTGTTCACTGGTGCCTGAATGCTGTCGTGGGGCCGGAGGGCTATCCCGCGGCGGTTCTGCTGCGCGCCTTGGAACCCGTCGAGGGGCTGGAGGCGATGCGCCGACGCCGTTCCGGTCGCCCGGACCGCGAACTCACCTCGGGTCCCGGCAAGCTCTGTCAGGCGCTGGCGATCGGTCAGGATCTGCAGCGACACCGTTTGAGCGAGGCGCCGTTGCTGATCGCCGCGGGCGAGCCGGTCCCGTCGCGACAGCTCGTGCGCACGACGCGCATCGGTATCAATCGCGGGAAGGAGAAGAGGTGGCGCTTCTACGATCGTAAGAGCCTCTTCGTCAGCCGCCGGGCCGGCTGAGTCTTTGGAGACCCAGTGAGCCCGGCGGCGGCACGGCTCAGGCCGCTTCCGCTTTCGGCAGCGGACGGCGCAGCGCCCAGCGCAGAGCGAAGGCGAGTGCCAGGGCGCCGGCGAAGGCGCAAACCACCGTGGGACCCGTCGGCAGGTCACTTCGGTAAGAAGCATAGAGCCCCACCACCGTGGTCAGCGTGCCGATCGACCAGGCGATCCCGATCAGCCGTCCGGGCTGCGCGGTGAAGAGGAAGGCGATGACGGCAGGGATCACCAGGAAACTGAACACCACCAGCACGCCGGCGATGGCGACCGCAGAGGTGACGACCAGGCCGAATAGCGCGTAGAAGAGGAAATCCCACCACGCCATCGACCAGCCCTCGCTACGCGCCAGTTCCGGGTTCATCGAGATCGTCATGAAGCGCTCGCGCAGGAACCAGTGGACCGCGCCAATCACGCAGAACAGGGCAGCCGTCCTCCAGATCTCCGTCCAGCCCACCCAGAGGAGCGTGCCGGAGAGGAGCTGCTCGACGTGCTCGGATCCCCGGGGTGCCTGGGCGACGACCAGGATCGTGGCCGCTGAGGCCACGACGTAGACGATTCCGATGATGGCTTCCTGGGGCACACGGGTGCCCTCCATGCGAGTCACGCTGAGAAGGGCAGCGGCGATGAGCGTGACCCCAAGCCCGATGGAGTAGCCTGCCACACCCTCGGGGATACTCAGCCACCCGCCCAGGGTGCGGGAGACTCCGAGGCCGGCGACGGCCCAGCCCATGGCAGCCACCTGTGCGAGGGCGAGGTCCACAAAGATCACCCCGCGGGCGATGATATGGATCCCCAGGTACGCATGGATCCCGACCAAGACCAGAGAGGCCACGAGGGCCGGTAGCATCAAGTCCAACATGTGTCCGCCCCTCCGCTGGAGGTTGTGTGATCGCGAGCCCGTGTCATCACTCGGACTCCGTCTTCCCAGCTTTCAGTCAACCAAGACATCGGTTCTTCCACAGGTCCGCACCTGCGATGCTCGGGCTCAGTAGTCGCGCTGCTGATCCAGCGCCAGGAACGTTTCTGACAGACGTGACACCCAAAGGTCGATGAGGTCAAAGTAGGTGTCGATGCCCTCAGCTCCGCGCACATCGAGCGGGACCATGATGGGCCTGGCGCCCGTGCGGGAGGCGACCCGCTCCACCTGGGTGCGGCTGAAGTGGTTGGCCGCAAACAGGACCGGGATGTTCTGGTCACGCATGATTGCGATAACGTCCCGCAGGTGCCCAGGGGTTGGGGGGATTCCTGGCTTGGGCTCGATATAGACAACGCATTCGATCTGGAAGCGGGCACTGAAGTACGCCCAGTTCTTGTGATAGCAACCCATACGACGGTTGCGGAAGGGAGCGCCCTCTGCGAGCCACCCGCCCAGATACTCGGTCAGCGGCTTGCCCTGGTAAGTCTGATTTCGGGCGAACTCCCAGAACTGGTAGTTCCGCGCCAACGTGAAGATGGCGTCCGCTCCCAGCATCTCCACGAGTTGATCGCCGAAGAGGCGGCGCATCACCCGATCCTCGAAGTCGCGGGCGTTCGCCTCGTATGTGGCCGCGTTGGCCGGATCGACCCGCTTCAATCCGGCCAAGATGTTCCTGGCGATGATGATCGCGTTGATCGGGTCCGTGTGTATGTGAGGGTTACCGAACGCGTGGACGTCGCCGCCGGCTCGACTGACGGTTTCGGGAACGTCCAGGAGCTTGATCCCTGAGTACGTGACCACCTGGCCGGGACTGCCCTCGACGATCGCGGAGTTCCTTGCCCGGTCTATGACCGCTGGCACCCAGAGTTCCAAATCCAGCCCCGTGGCCACGAAGAGGTCCGCCTTGCCGACGATGGCGGCGTAGCTGGGGCGAGCTTGGACGAAGTGGGGATCCTCGTCGCCGCGCGCGATGGCTATGACATCGGCGAGATCACCGGTCAACTCCTGAGTGATCGCCGCGAAGACGGGCAGTGTCGCCACTACCTGAAGCTTCTCCTGTGCGCCCGCCGGCGCCGCCGCAAGCAATAGAATCGCCAGCAGCGCGCCGGCCGCCCGGTGCAGGCCACCGCCAAGACCATGACACGTCGCTTGTCTGTACCTCATGACTCGCTCCTTCGCTGATCGGACTCGGCGCCGCCGCTTGAGCCCGCGACTCCTTCATCTCTCTCACTCTTAGCTGGTCTTCCCAGCTCGGTGTCGTCAGTACGTCTCGTGCTTGTGCGGGCCCACGGCCCAGACGGTCTGCAACAGCACGGTGTGGTCAGCCTTCCCGCCGTCCGGCTTGAGGTAGTTGTACTGCAACCTCAGGAAGACCCACTCGCTTTGCCACCAGGTCAGGCTGGGCACGAGCTGGATGATCTCGGCCCCGTCGCTGTAACCGTCCAGGTAGTCGGCCCGGGCTCCGACGATCCAACGCCGGTTGAGACGGAGGTTCGCCTGCAGCGAACCACCGTTCCCCGTCAGTTTGCTCACTCCGAAGTCCTTCTCGGCGAAGTACCACTCGCCCTTCAGCGTGAAGTCCCGGTACATGGCTCGGCCGGCCGGCCTCCAGCGGTACGCGACATCGAGCTCCAGGAGTCGCGAGGCGAGCGACTCGTCGTCGTTCTCCCCGTACACCCCGGTCGCAGCGAACTGGATGTAGCTGCTGGCGCCCAGGTCCCAGAAGCTTTGAAAGTTGCCCAGGAAGCCGATCTCGTTTCCGCCCTCGAACAGCGCTTCGTTGCTCGCGCGCGTGAGTTCCAGGGTCAGCGTTTGCGTGCTGGCTCCGAGGGTCACGGTCGGCAGAGTGATAGCGGCGCCCACCTGTAGTAGCCCGTCTTCCCCCAGAAAGGCGACGCTGGGCAGCGGGCGGTCCACTTCCATGAGGGCGTGGGTGTGCCAGCGGTTGTAGAGGCCGATCTCCTGGCGGAATTTCCCGATCTTGAGGCCAACCGGCAGACCGACCCAGTACATGTAGCCTTCCTCGATCTCGAAGCCGTGTTCGTGTTCTCCGTCCTCGCCTTCCTCCTCGGGGAAGCCTGCGATGTCGAAATGCTGGTGGCGGGCTAGGAAAATCTTCGTGTGCGTGTAGGGGTCGAGTGGAGCCTGGAAGGCGAACTCGAACTCGCGTGCCGCCGCACTAAAGTTGTCATCCCCTTCGGCGCTGGCCGTGTAACTGCTTACAATATCTCCGGTTACGCTGATCTCCGGGTTCAGGATGTTGAGGTTGCGAGTACGGCTCTCCTGAAGACCGGCCGTGTCCGGTGCCGGCTGCTCGCCGGCGGCAGCCTGCGCCGCCGCCCGCAGCGCGGTGAGTTCGGCCTCGGCCGTCCGAGCGGTGCCTGCGGCCGCCTCGCCACGCGCCAGTGCGGCCACGAGGCTGTCGAGGCACGCTTCGAGTTCCCTGATACGGGCCTCCAGGCTGTCCAGCTTTGCCTGCTGTGCCGGAAGGCCCGCCGGCGCTCCAGCTGTGATGGCCAGGGCCGTGACGGTGCAGAGGATCAGATGCTGTTTTCGCATAGCCTTCCCTGCCTTATTGGGGTGCAGAGCACACACAACCTGCCGCCCGACAGGGTGGGTGCTGCTAGCTAGAGATTTCCGGGATAGCGGGTCGCTGGCTAACCGGCCCGCGTGCCGAAGCTAGGTAGAGAGAGGAGGACTACGGGCGACTGTGAGCCGCAGCTGCTCAGAGCGAGGAGCGTCGCTCGGCGCGGCGGGCGCGGTCTCTGCGATCGGCGCGGACGATGCGACATCTGGCAAGGTCGGCGCTGGTGACAACGGGGTGTGGAAGAGCAGGACGCAGAGCCGGTGGTCATGAGTTCTTGCGCAGGAATTGTGGTGCTCGACCTCGACGTGTCCGTACGGGTCAACCGTCCAGCGGGCATCGAGGCAAAGGCGTGCCCCGAGCCCCCCGGGCAAGAGGAGCAGCAGCTGGAGCGCGATCGCGCGCCGGAGCAAGGCTCGCTTCCACATCCTGCAACGAAGGCTACGGTGTCTTGCCTCCAGGCGTCAAGTACTTTGTTGCTGTGAGAGGTCGGGCCCGCGTATCTTTGCCGGCAGCCAGGTCGATGGGTCGCTATGACGGTCGATTCAGAGTAGTCGATTCAGAGTAAAGGCATGCCCCTGACGATATCGCACGCTGCGGTTGGCCTCCAGAACGGAGTGACCGCCATCCCCGCCTCTCCTGCGGCGGCTCTGCTTTTCGCCGCCCTCACCGGGTTCGGCATGCTTGCCGGGATTTGGGCGATTCGGCGCTTCGAATCGTGGGCGGTCAAACACACGGCGGAGCTGGTCGCATTTGCGGCGGGTTTGCTCGTCGCCGGCGCCCTGCTGCACCTGGTGCCGGCATGTGTGGATCTGGTAGGGGCCGGTCGCGGGCTGACCTGGACGCTCGCCGGCTTCTTGCTGCTCTACCTGGTAGAAGCCCACTTCATACCGCACGTGCACCCCCGGGGCGAGTCAGCCATTGAGGGTGATCACCATGTCGCACACGCCCGGCACGTGGGTCCGTTGGTGATACTGGGCCTGGCGATCCACTCCATCGCTGAGGGTGTCTCTGTTGGCGCAGGCCTGTCGGCCGGTGCGCTGATCGGCACCGTGGCTGCCGCGCTCGTGGTCGTCCACAAACTGCCCGTCGGCATCGCCGCGATGTCCGCGCTCTACCACTCCGGTGTTCCGGGGCCCCGCGCGGCCTGGGTCAGCAGTGGGCTGGCACTGATCACGCCGCTGGCGGTGGCGCTGAGCTACTTCAGTTTGAGGGCCGTTTCGGAGGAGCTGCTCGGTGTTCTGTTGGGGCTGGCTGGCGGCTCGTTCCTTTACGTGGGCGCGGCCGACCTGCTCCCTGAGGGCCAGGCTCACGGTCGACCCGTGAACACTCTGATGTTCATGTTGGGTGCGTTGGCGATGGTGGCGGTGAAGCTGGGCGCGCACTAGGTGATTTCACTGAGTGGTGCTTCGGTATTTGTTCAATTGACGTTGAGCTGACGGCATATTACAATGTGGTTAGGCGAATGAAGGCCGCAGCGACCCATTCTTGAGCCAACACGAGAATGTGCGGGCCCGCCTTCTTCGATTGACGTCATGCCCGCTCAGGGAAGGCGGAAAGTCGGGGAGAGGGCACCTAAAGGTTGCAGGAGGGCTTCATTGAATGCCCTGCGGCCCGTCACTCGCTCGGTCGGCCCCCGCGGATTCGGGGGTCGACCCTTTTTTGTGTTCCTTTCTACTTGTCCGGCGGCCGCTGCACCGGGGGATCGCGGCCGTCGTCTAGCATCAGTTACCATGATGCTCTAAGTTATAAGACTTTAGTGTGCGAAATTGCTTAACTTTCCGGGTCCGCGCCGGCGGAGCCACGGATTTCTGTGAGTTGGATAACCAATGCCGATCGTACGAGTGACTCGGCGGCTCCATTTCAGCGCCGGCCATCGCCTGCACAATCCGCAGCTGTCGGATGAGGAGAACCGGGAGATCTACGGGCTGTGCAACAATCCGGGCGGCCACGGTCACAACTACGGGCTTGAGGTGACGCTCAGGGGTGAGGTGGATCCCAAGACCGGGTACGTCTTCGATCTGAAACGGCTGAAACAGGCGGTTGAGGAAGCGGTGCTCCAGGATGTGGATCATGCCAATCTCAACGTGGATGTGCCCTGGCTGGAAGGCGTGATCCCGACGGCGGAGAACATCGCGGTGCAGATCTGGCGCCGGCTTGAGCGAGTGCTGCCGGAAGGCATGCTGGAGCGCGTGGTCGTGTCGGAGTCGGAGCGCAACTTGGCGGAGTACTGCGGCGAGTGACCGGCGTTGCCGGAGACCGCGGTTGCCTGTCGATGCGGTGTTGCGCGCCGCAAGCGCTGTTCGTTCGGGAGGGAAACAAGAGAGCCAATGTCAGGAAGAGCGGATATGGCTGTTGGCGGGACCGTTGACGCCTTGCTGGAAGCGGGAACGCTGAGCCTGCGCGATGTGCTGCGCGCTCAGCTTCTCCTGCTGGGCGAGGATCCGGAGCGCCCGGGTTTGGTGCGGACGCCGGAACGCGTCGAGGAGTCGCTGCGCTGGCTGACGCGCGGCTATGAGATGGACCTGGAGCAGGTGATCGGTGACGGCGTGTTCGAGGCCGAGCACGACGAGATGGTGATCGTGAAGGACATCGAGCTCTACTCGTTGTGCGAGCATCACCTGCTGCCGTTCTTTGGCAAGGCTCATATCGCCTATATCCCTGACGGCAGGATCGTCGGGTTCAGCAAGCTGCCGCGAATTGTGGAGGTGTTCGCTCGGCGGCTCCAAGTCCAGGAGCGGCTGACTGATCAGATCGCGCGGGCGATTCAGGAGATGGTACGGCCCAAGGGTGTGGGGGTGGTTATCGAAGCGGCTCACCTCTGCATGATGATGCGGGGTGTGGAAAAGCAGAACTCGAGGACCATCACCAGCTCGGTGCAGGGCGTTTTCCGGACCGATCAGCGAACCCGGGACGAATTCCTCAGGCTCGTGGCCTCCCACTGGTTCAGCGCGTGACGAAGACGCGGGGCGAGCTGTCGGGGTACAGAGTTCTGCTGACGGGCGCGACTGGCGGAGTGGGCCGGGTGCTGGCGGAGCGTTTGGGGCAGGGCGGAGCCGAACTCGTGTTGCTTGGGCGCGGGGCGGAGGCGCTGGAGGAGTTGGCGGCACGGCTGGGTGCGCGTGCGATCGTCGGCGACCTCACGGACGGAAAGTTCGTCGCAGGTGTGCGCGACCGCGTGTTGGATTCCTGGGGTGAGGCGCCCGATGTGCTGGTCAACAACGCCGGGGCTTTCGAGCTGGCCCCGTTCGCCGAGACGGAGCTGTCGGCGTTCGAGCGAGTGCTCACCGTCAACCTTCGGGCCCCTTTCCAGCTTGCCCGCGCCTGGTTGCCCGACATGCTGGCCCGCGGGTCAGGACACATAGTGAACATCGGTTCGGTGGCGGGGCGTAGGGCGTTTCCCGGCAATGCGGCGTATTCCGCCTCGAAGTATGGGCTGCGCGGCCTGCACGAAGTGCTGGTGGAGGAGCTGCGTGGGACCGGTGTGAAGGTAACCTGGATCGAGCCGTCGGCCGTGGATACGCCGCTCTGGGATCGCTTCGACCCGGACGGGCGGACCGATCTACCGGCACGGGCGGAGATGCTGGCGCCCGGAGCCGTGGCCGAGGCGGTCTATTTCGCGATCGCGCAGCCTGATGCGGTCTGCGTGGAAGAGATTGTGATCAGGGCAAACCCGGCGGCGGGTCGCCGGTAAGCGAGGCGTGGCGGACCGGGTTTCGGGTTGCCAGTAGTGAGCCGGCTCGGGGGAACCTGCGATCAGGTAAGTGGATCATGGTGCAACAGCATCTGAAGAAGTTCCGGAGGATCAGCGCGACGAAGGACGGCATCACGCGCCTCGGCTTCACGGAGTGGGAGGATAAGGCCCATGCCGCGGCGGTGGCAGTGTTCGGGCGCAGCAAGCGAGTCAAGAAGATCCAGGACTTGGCGGGCAACACGTTTTTGGTGAACGGCGAAGGCAAGGGTCGGTACGTCGTCATGGGCTCGCACCTTGACACGGTACCGAACGGCGGTTGGCTGGATGGCACGTTAGGGGTTGCCGCTGCGCTGTCGGCGATGCAGAGGATACTCGCTAAGCGACGCAATGCGCCGGTCGCGGTGGCGATCTGGGCGGATGAGGAGGGCTACCGCTTCGGCAACGGGCTTTGGGGATCGCGGGCGTATGCGGGCGCGGTCAGCGCGGAGGAGCTGCTGTTGCGCGAGCGCGACGGAAAGATGTTGGCCGAGGTCCTGGCTGAGCGGGGTCTACAGAAGAAGCCGAGGCGGAGCCGGGAGACAGGTGAACTCCAGGCGAAGTTCGTGTACAAGCGACCGATCGAGATCGCCGTCTACGCCGAGGCGCACATCGAGCAGGGCGGGCGGCTCATAGAGGCCAGCAAGCGAATCGGGCTGGTCACGCAGGTGGCGGGGATGCGTCGCTGGCGGCTTGAGAGCCGTGGTGAGACCAATCATGCCGGCACGACCACGATGCGCGAGCGTCGTGATGCCCTGGTGCCGATTGCAGGCATGGTTGGGCGGCTGCCGCAGCTGGTGAGGGGCGTGGAGATGGGAGTGATCACCTGCGGAGCGATGGGGGTCGAACCCGGCGTGGCGAACGTGATCCCGGACCGGGCGTGGGCTATCGTGGAGCATCGTGCTCCGAGTGAACGCGATCAGGACGAGATCACGCGTCGCCTGAAGGAGCTGGTGGCCACCACGGGGCCACGCGCGCCGGGTGTGGGTGTCGAGATGATCCCGATCTCGGAGATGCGAGCCACGAGCCTGGCGGAGGAGGTGACCCAGCGTCTGGAGGCGGTGTGCAAGAAACTGGACGCCGAGTCGATGCGCATGGTTTCGATGGCCGCTCACGATGCCATGAATGTGGCACGGGTCGCGCCGGCCGGCCTCTTCTTCATTCCCAGCCTCAGGGGGGTCAGCCATCGTCCTGATGAGGACTCGCGCCGTGACGACATCAAGCTGGCGGGCGAGATCCTCTACCGCTGGGCGCTGGCCGAAGTGGAAAGTGCTCTTTCAGCTGACTGATCTGCTGACCTGCCCTCGCTGCGGTCCCACGCACGGGCTCATCCTGCTCGCGCAGCAGGTCAAGGACCGCCGGGTCCAACGCGGCTGGTTGGGTTGCCCCCACTGCCGCACCGACTATCCGGTGACCGATGGCGTAGCTGATCTGCGGCTGGATCCGGCGGCCGATCGTCAGCCGGGCCCGCCGCTGGAGGAAGAGGATCTCGCGCTCAAGATCGTGGCTCTCTCGGGGCTGGCGGAGGAGCGGGGCTATTTGTTGCTGGACGAGCGCTTGGCTCATGTCGCCGACGCCGTGGCGCAGCTGGCACCGGACCTCGAGGTGATCAGCGTGAAACCGGCACCGGATGGCTTTCGCGAGGGACGTGGAGTGAGCCGGCTCCTGTCCGAAGTCCGTTTCCCCCTGGTTGAATATCGGCTGCGTGCTGTGGCGATTGCACCCGCCAGGGATCAGGAACTGGTCGCTGCGGCGGCCCGGAGGGTCGCGGCGGGAGGGCGCCTGTTGCTCTTCGATGCAGGGGATGTGGATCTGAAGGAGGTGGAGGCCTCGGGTCTTGTGATCGTGGCGGCTGAGGGCGGCACGGCAGTGGCGGAGAGGGAGATCGAGCCCAAAGTAGGTCTCGGGTAACGGTAGGGCGGTGTCAACGACAAGTGGGGTGGTGGAGGGCTCGCGATTGCATCGCTCGGTGGATGGGGCTAGGATGCCCCGCGCGGCGCCGTCTACTGCAAAGGAGGTCGCATGAAACTGGAGGCGAAGTGGTTTGGCCTGGCGTGTGGAGTGGTACTGGGTGCGGCAGGCTTCGTGGGCACACTACTCTCGCTGTGGTTCGGCCAGGGCCAGACGATCACGTTGTTGTCCGCGTTCTACATCGGTTACAGCTGGAGCTTCATCGGTGCGCTGTTGGCTCTGGTCTGGGGCCTGATTTACGGTTTCATCGGCGGCTGGCTGATCGCGACCATCTACAACAGTCTAGTGAGCGGAGCTGCTGCCCCGGGTAGCGGGGTCTAGCCGGCGGCACGCGAACCGGTGTGCAGGCCCGGATGTTAGGGTATGGGATGGTGGCCGTTCTCGCGACGTGGCAAAGGGCTAGGCGAGCCTGCTGACTATTACCGCGAGGGGCTGAAGCTCGCGAATCAGCAGAAGCACCACGAAGCCCTCACGTCGTTTCGTCTTGCTCTCAGGCAGCGGCCGGGCGACCCTGAGATCATGGAACAGATGGCCGTCGTCTACACGCACATCGGGATGCCCGACGAAGCGATCAGGTATTACGACGAGGCCATCAAGACTCGGCAGGACTCACCGGCCGCGCACTACGGCTTGGCGTTCTTGCTCCTGCATCGCGGAGACATGGCAGGCGCACGCTGGCATCTACGAGTGTTCCTGCAGCGGCCGCCGAGTGACGAGGAGGCGGCACCGCATATCGAGCACGCACGCCTAACGCTGCAGCAGCTCGAAGCCGGCGGCAGTGCCGAGGGAGAGATCGACGCCTAGGCTGGACGGTAGCCTTGACACCTCAGAGGACCAACCCGACACTGCGCACCGTCGGCGCCCCCGCCATCGACATGCCCACAGGTAACATCGCGCAGCTCTTCCTCGGGGCTATTGACAGATACGGGAAGCCCGATGCCCTCAAGTACAAGAAGGCGGGTGCCTGGCACAACATCTCTCACCGCAAGCTCTACGAAGATGTCAAGCGGGCAGCGTTGGGTTTGCAGGCGCTGGGCATCGCCGCGGGCGAGCGGGTGGCGATCCTGTCCGAGAACCGGCCGGAGTGGCTGCTATCCGACTTCGCGTGCGTGATGAACCGGACGGTCAGTGTGCCGCTCTATCCGGTCCTCCCCGCCGATCAGATCGCTTACATGCTCCGCGACAGCGAGGCGCGAGCCATCTTCGTGTCGACCGAGGAGCAACTGGACAAGATAAGAAAGGTCAGGGCGCAGGTCCCCTCGCTCGAACACGTCATCGCGTATGAAGAGGCCCTGGTCGGTGAGCCGGATGTCCTTTGGTGGCAGGGTCTGCTTAGGCTTGGAGCTTCCAGCGAGACCGGCCGGCTGGACAACGAGTACCGGGCAGAGGCGCTGGCCACCGATCCCCACGATATCCTCACGATCCTCTACACCTCGGGGACAACGGGCCGGCCGAAAGGTGTGATGCTGACTCACAACAACTTGAACTCAAACGTCCGCGCGTGTCTGCAGGTGCTCGATCTCGGACCGGAGGATGTCTCCGTATCGGTGCTGCCGCTCTCTCACGTTTTCGAGCGCATGGCGGGGCACTACACGCTGTTCAGCATTGGGGTGACGATCTGCTACGCCGAGTCGTTTCAGGCCGCTTTCCAGAACATGCTTGAGGTCAAACCAACGGTGCTTCCGATGGTCCCGCGCGGATACGAGAAGATCTATGCCCGGGTCGAGGAGACAGCTCGCGCGGGTGGTGCGGCCAAGCAGGGGGTGCTGCGCTGGGCCATCCGGGTAGGGGGCAAGCGGCTGGACCGCAGGATGGCGGGAAAGAGAGTCGGTCCATGGCTGGCCGCGCAATACGCCGTCGCTGATCGGCTGGTGTTCTCCAAGTTACGCGGCGCGACTGGTGGCTGCATCAGGCTCTTCTTCTCAGGCGCCGCGCCACTCAATCCGCATCTTGCGCGTTTCTTCCTCTCTGCGGGCCTGACCATCATTGAAGGTTACGGGCTGACCGAGACTTCGCCGGTCATCACGTTGAACCGACCGGGTAGGATCAAGTTAGGGACGGTCGGCGAGCCGATCCCCGGGGTCGAGGTGGCGATCGCCGAGGATCGTGAGATCCTGACTCGCGGCCCGCACGTGATGAAGGGCTACTACAAGAATCCTGAGGCCACCGCGGCGGCGATCGACGCGGAGGGCTGGTTCCATACCGGTGACATAGGGGAACTCGACGAGCAGGGCTTCCTCTCGATCACGGACCGGAAGAAAGACCTTATCGTGACGCCAGGCGGCAAGAATATCGCGCCGCAGCCGATCGAGAATCGAGTTGAGAGCAACCCCTATGTGAGCCAGGTGGTCATGATCGGCGATCGCCGCAGGTTCCCGGTTCTCCTGATCGTCCCGGACTTCGAGGCCGTGGAGAGCTGGGCGAGAGCGCAGCACATCGAGTTCGCCAGCCGCGAGGCGCTGGTCGGCGATGAACGCGTGATAGGGTTCGTGGAGCGTGAGATCCTGAACTCGCTCTCCGAGTTTGCGCGATTCGAACAACCGAAGAAGATAGCTCTGCTACCCCACGAGTTCACGATTGGCAGCGGCGAGATGACGCCGACACTGAAGGTCAAGAGGCGGGTCATCGAGACGAAGTACAAGGAGATCATCGACTCGCTCTACGCGGAGGACTAGCGGGCTGCTGAAGAAGGGACGCGGTCCTTGGTCGGCGCCGGGACTCCCCCTCGTTTCAGCGCTCGCGTGCGCCTGAAGAGGCCGTGGAACCGCGCTTGGCCGCTCGCGAGTTTCGCTCCGGGGACCCCGACGCCTCCCCGGAAGACGGAAGGGGCAGTTTTTCAGCAGCCTGCCAGCCCGCTTGTCTGCCGGCGGTGGGCCCCTGGAGCCGTTTTGGTGGTGGCGGCGCGCCGACGCCGGTAGTGGACAGCACATAGGCGCCAGGATAAATTAGGCGTCCAGGCGTTTGGTCCATCCCCCCGTCCCACCGCCGCTGAGAAACCACGACAGTCCGGCCATGTCTGATTGGAACAACGTCGTCTTGGTCCTTGTAACAGCGCCTGATGGCGAGGTTGCCGCCACGCTGGCCCGCAGGCTCGTGGAGGAGCGATTGGTGGCCTGTGTCAATATCGTGCCCGGGGTCCGGTCGCTGTATTGGTGGGAAGAAGAGGTCCAGGAGTCGGACGAGGTGCTCATGCTGCTCAAAGCCCGGAGGGAGGACGTCGGTGCAATCGCCGAGCGGATTCGCGGGCTGCACCCCTACGAGGTTCCGGAGGTTGTCGCGACCGAGGTCGTCGGCGGGCTGACTGCCTATCTCGATTGGGTGCGCGCTGAGACGGAGCGTGGATGATGATAGAGGCGGGCGAGGTTGAGGCAGCGGGATCGGCGGAGACTGGTCGTCTCTGCGAAGAGCTTTACCAGCGCGCGAAGAAGCTGAGCGACGATGGCGCCCTGAGCGAAGCGGTGAAGGTCTATCGCGAATTGCTCGCCATCGAGCCTGGTCATCTGCGGGCCCGCAACAATCTCGGAGTCCTGTACGACCGTCTGGGCAACTTCGCGGAGGCGCTGGCGGAGTACCAAGCGGCTGAGAAGCTCGATCCTGATGACGTGCGGCTGCAGTGCAATATCGCGGCTGTGCTGGCCTCGCTGGGCAGGTATCAGGAGGCCGAGGCAAAGCTGATGCGAGCGCTGCACTCCGACCCCAAGAACGCGGACGCCAGGGAAAACCTCGGGTTGCTCTATTTCAAGAAAGGTCTCTATCCCGAGGCAGCGGCAGAGTTGAAGCGGGCCACCGAACTCGACGCGTCGCGAGCCAGCGCCTACCTGTATCTGGGTGAGGCGCTAAACCGCATGGACGATCTCGATGCGGCCCTGGCGGCGCTTGAGCGCTCGGTCAAGCTTCGAGCGAGTGCCCGTGCCTTCTACACGATGGGCATCGTGCACGATCGCAAGAAGCAGCCGACCCTGGCGGAGGCGATGTATCGGAAAGCGGAGGAGCTGGGCGGATGGTGAGGGTGCGGCGGCGCCGGGGGGTACTGGGCGGCGCGATCCTCGTGGCTTGGGTCGTGGTGCTGGCGTGGCACGTGCGCCGCGAGTACTACCGCCCGATGGCCGTGCGCTTGGCAGAGGCGTCCGTCAACCTTGTTCCCACAGCTTCGTTCTACTCGATCAAATTGGGGGGCAGTCCCATCGGCTACGCGGCCTCGCGGATCGACACTGTTCTCGGAGGTTTCGTGCTGGAAGATGATATGCGGCTGAGGATTGCGGCGCTGGGGAGCGAGCTACCGGCCCTGGCGCGCACGCAGGTGCGGCTTGGGCGCAGCCTCGAGCTGCTGGACTTCCAGTTCGCGCTCAGGTCGGACTTCGGGACATTCCGGGTCGTGGGGAGGATGGACGGCGACTCGTTGCTCGACCTCGACATCATCACCGGTGACTCCGAGCAGAGCCTGGCGATGCCGACCGAAGGTCCGATATTGCTGCCGCAAGTCATGCCGATGCACTTCGCGCTCGCTGGTGAGCCTGAGCGAGGCGCGGTCTATGCCTTCGAAGTCTTCGACCCGAGCGTGATGGAACGGCAGCAAGTGACGATCGAGGTGCTCGGTCGGGAAACGCTCGTCTATCCGGACAGCGTCGAGTACGACGAGGCCACAGGCGGCTGGGCCGTGTTGCGCCACGATACGGTGGAGACCTGGCATGTGCGGCAGGGTTTCGCAGGCGTGCAGCTGGAGTCATGGCTCGATCCGGATGGGCTGGTCGTCCGGGCCACGAGCCCGCTGGGCTACACGATCGAGCGGACGGCGTTCGAGATCGCCTGGAGCGACTACCGGGCGCTCGAGCTGACGGGCAGTGCGCCGGCCTTGGACGCCCCGGACATCATCAAGAGTACGGCAGTGTCGGTCGGTGTGCCGCTGCCGAGAGGCGAGCGCATAGCGAGGCTGGCGGTGCGCCTGAGAAACGTCGAACTGGAAGGTTTCGACCTGCACGGCGAGCGGCAGCGGCTGGGCGGGGATACGTTGTTCGTAGAAAGTGAGTCCTCGTTAGCGACCCCGAGCTATCGCCTGCCGGCGGATCCAGTTGACTGGGCTGAGGGGCTCGAGTCGACGCCGCTGATTCAGGTCGACGATCCAGAGATCATCAGGACGGCGCGCGAGGTGGTGGGCGCGGTCGACGATCCGAGGGCGGCGGCGGAACAGCTGGCGCGGTGGGTGTACGAAGAGCTGGAGAAGGAGATCACGCTGAGCGTGCCCAGCGCTCGACAGGTGCTTGAGGCTCGGCGTGGCGATTGCAACGAGCACACCGTCCTCTATGTGGCTCTGGCGCGAGCCGTGGGCTTGCCAACGCGCACGGCGGCGGGCCTCGTTTACGTGAGGGACCGGTTCTATTACCACGCGTGGCCGGAAGTGTGGCTTGACCGGTGGGTTCCGGTCGACCCGACGCTCGGCCAGTTTCCTGCCGACGCTTCGCACCTGCGATTCGTGATCGGCGGATTGGCCCGACAAGTTGAGCTGGTGCGCCTGATTGGGCGGCTCCAGCTCGACGTTGTTCTGGTGGAGGAAAGGTGATTGAGCTCAGGAACTTGACGAAGAGGTACGGCGACTTTGCGGCGCTGAAGAACGTGCAGCTCACGGTGCCCCGGGGGGTGCTCTACGGGCTGCTGGGGCCGAATGGCGCAGGGAAGACGACGGCGCTAAGAATCATCGCGGGCATCCTTCAGCCCTCCGAGGGCACGGTGATCGTCGGTGGCTACGACGTGCAGAAGGAGCCGGAGCGTGCGAAGAGCCGCCTCGGGTACATACCGGATCGCCCGTTCATCTACGAGAAGCTCACCGGCGGTGAGTTCCTGCAGTTCGTGGCGGGCCTGTATGGCCAGAACGGAGCGGACGTAGATCGACGTATCGACGAGCTGCTGAACGTGTGGGAGCTCACGGCGTGGCGCGACGAGCTTCTCGAGTCGTACAGCCACGGCATGAGGCAGAAGCTGATCATCTCGTCCGCCTTGATTCACCGACCGGAGCTGATCGTCGTCGATGAGCCGCTGGTGGGGCTCGACCCGAAAGCGGCCCGGCTTCTGAAGGACATCTTCCGCGGCTTCGTGCAACGGGGCGGCACGATCCTGATGTGCACGCACACGTTGGAGGTAGCAGAGGCGCTGTGCGACCGTATCGCGATCATCCAGGACGGCGAGATCCGGGCTGAGGGTACCATGGATGATCTGCGGCGTGAGGCGCAGAGTGGCGAAGCCAGGCTTGAGGAGATCTTCCTGAAGTTGACGGGAGGGCATGCGGTGCGTGAGTTGCTGGAGGTGCTGGAGACGTGACCCCGTCTTCGGGAGGCTTCTGGCACATCCTGGGCCCGAAACGGCTCGCGGCTTTCCGGCGGCTGAAGGGCGAGGGGAAGAGCGGCGGTAAGACCTTCGCTCTGCTGGTGCTGGGTGCCGTCTTCTGGTTGGCCGCCTACGGCATCATCTACCGAATCCTCAGGTACTTCCGTGGCGTCGAGGATATTGGAGATCTGCTGGCCGCGAAGCTGCTCGGGCTATTCCTGCTGACCTTCCTGGGCATCCTTCTGCTGTCGAACGTCATCACGGCTCTCTCGACCTTCTTTCTCTCACGTGACCTTGAGCTCCTGATCCCTACGCCCGTCGAATGGGAGCAGGTCTACCTGACGAAGCTGACGGAGACCGTGCTCCACTCGAGCTGGATGGTTGCCCTGATCTGTGTGCCGATGCTGGTGGCATATGAGAGGGTCTATCACGGCGGCTTTGCGCTCGTGTTAGTGTCCCTGGGGTCGCTGATGCCGTTCTTCATCATCTGCGCCGCGATTGGCTCGGCGGTCACCTTGCTGCTCGTCAGGGTCTTTCCGGCACGGCGGGCGAGAGACATCTTCGGCGTGATCACCGTGGCGACTGCCGGCGGTGTCGTGCTGATGATCAGGCTGCTGCGTCCCGAGAGCCTGGCGAAGCCCGAGGGGTTCCGAAGTCTGGGCGAGTTCATGGCGCTGCTGCGCGGGCCGACGTCGCCCTGGCTGCCTAGCGAGTGGGCGGCCGATGCGATCATGGGCGTGTTACAGCGCGACTTCGATCCGTTTACGCTGGTGCTGCTGTGGAGCACGGCGCTGGCCGTGGTCGTCCTGGGCGCCACGGTCCACCAGCGGTTCTATGCGTCTGCATTCACGCGCTCTCAGGAAGGCGCTGAGCGGCACACGGCTGGCCATCGCTTCGGCGGGTCGTTCCGGGCTCTCTCCAGGCGTTTGGGCAGCAGCCGCTCGGAGCTCATGCTAAAGGACATCCGTGTGTTCTTCCGCGACACCACGCAGTGGTCGCAGCTTATCCTGTTGGCCGTGTTGATCGTGGTCTACATCTACAACATTCGGGCGCTGCCCCTCTACTCGGAGGGAGTGAGCTTCTTCTTCGCTCATATCGTCTCCTTCCTGAACGTCGGGTTGGCGGGCTTCGTCTTGTCCGCGATCGCGGCGCGCTTCGTGTTGCCGGGCATCAGCCTTGAAGGCCCGACGCTGTGGCTGTTGCGTTCGAGCCCTCTGCGGGCGCGTGACCTGCTCTGGAGCAAGTACTGGGTGGGCACGGCACCGCTGCTGGTGATAGCCGTGATCCTTACGGTCGGCACCAACCTGCTTTTGAAGGTCGGGCCCGCGATGATGGCGCTGTCCGTCGTCACGATCGCCGCTATAACCTTCGCGCTGGCCGCCCTGGCGCTGGCGTTCGGTGCACTGTTCCCTCTGTTTGACACGGAGAACATGGCGCAGATCCCGACCAGCGTTGGCGGTCTGCTGTACATGATGTCGGCGATCGCACTGCTGGGGGTGGTGCTCGTCCTCGAGTCCTGGCCCGTCCTGACAATCTTCCGCAGTCGGCTCGTCGGCACGGGCTTCACGCCGGAGGCCACGATGGTAACGGCGGCCGGCGCTCTAGCGGCGCTGCTTGTCTGCGCAGCAGCGACAGTGGTGCCGCTGAAGGTAGCACTACGGCGGATCGAAAGCTTCGAGGCCTAGGCGTTCAGGGTTCCCCGCGCTCAAGCAGCCCCTCGACGTTACGCCGCTCGCCCGCAAACTCGATCCAACCCCTGACCCGATAGAGCGCGTTGTAGGGCTTCGGTCCTTCGGCGGCAGACAGCTCGTCGAACAGCCTCTCCACCGCAGTGAGTTCGCCCTGGATGTCGGGCTCTGGAATGCGAAACCATGTGCGGATGGGAACGTTGCGGCGGAGCTGGGCAGAGTTCGCGACCTCGACGGTGCGTGTCTCGAGAGCGGACCAGCGCCGAGTCAGGCCGTCGGCGTACATCCAGGCGAACGGATCACCGTAGGTGTCAGGGCTGTCCGTGTTGAAGAGGACGAGCATCGCGCCATCGACCGACCGCAGAACCGCCCGCTCGTAGGGGCCGAAGCGGGTGGGCTGCCTCGGTTCGGGGACGGCAAAGCGATGCTGAACGGCGATACCACTGACGCGCTGCCCGCGCTGAGTCCAAATCGCCTCGCGGATGTCATGCCGCGTTCCAGCTCGATCCTCCCAGCCATCCAGATGATCCCCTAGGTCGAGCGTGTAGTCTGCCGAGCCGACCCGCAGCATGAGGGCGTCGGGATCGCCGTCGGCTGTGACCGTCAACCGCAGCGACGGGACTGGGAAGAGGCGCCAAGGTGTTCGGGTTGGGGGCGCCTCGAACTGCTCGTTAAGGATGCTGCGCCAGCCCGACCTCGAAAGCTGCCAGCCCAGATAGTGCTGACTCAGCCCCTGCGAGCCGGCTAGGTTGGCGAACTCTACGATCAGCGCTCCGCTATCGCCCGGATCCAAAGGCAGAAATTGCAGGGCGGTGGTGTACGCCGTCGGCGTTAGAGTCGGTGTGTCGGAGAAGTTGGGTAGCGCGCCCTCCGCTTCGCGGGAAGGCGGGTCGTCTGCAGCCTCGCGTCCGCAAGCCAGCAGGAGCGCGAGTGAGGCCGTGACGAGTGACGCGGCCGCCTTCATGCCGTCAAAGCTAGCCGACCCTCGCTCTTTGGGCCAGGTGCCCTGTCGCCGACTCGAGCCCGGTTCTATCTTGGCGGCGTCCCGCGGGGTGGTGCGGGAATCTGGCGCGGCGGTTCAATCCGCAGACACGGTATGGTACGAGCAGAGGACCCTCAAGTGAACCCAGATAGACGTTCCGTCTTCAGGCTCATGTTCGCGAAGGCTCGGCGGATGAAGTTGCACACGCAGATCTTGCTAGCCCTGCTTCTCGGAGCGGTCCTCGGTCCCGTACTTGGCGACATAGCCACAGAGATCAAGCCGATCGGTGATGCGTTCATCAACCTGCTCGTGATGATCGTGGTCCCGCTGGTGATGGCCTCTCTGATCATAGGGACTGCGAGTCTTGGTGATCTGCGCAAGCTGGGCCGCATCGGGATGAAGACGGTCGGATTCTACCTCGTTGCGACGGCACTGGCTGTCACGCTGGGGCTGGTGGCGGCGGAGACGCTGGACCCAGGCGTCGGTATTGATGAGGATGTAAAGGCCGGGATGCTGACCGACTACGCGGGAGTCACCGCGGAGCAGCTCGAGAGGATTACGGAGAAACCTACCGTCAAGGACCTTCTGGTCAGGATCATTCCGAGGAATCCGTTCCAGGCGATGGCCGAGACGAACTTCCTGCAAATCATCTTCTTCTCGATCCTTTTTGGTGTCTCTCTGACCATCCTGTCTGGTGAGCGTCGAAAACCGGTTCTCGATTTTCTGAGCGGTGTGAACGACGCGATGATCGTGCTCGTGAAGTTGGTGATGAGAGTCGCGCCGTACGGCGTTTTCGCGCTGATTGCGGCCGTCTCCGCTCAGTTCGGTTACGGGGTCCTACTCACGCTGCTCAAGTACGTGTTGGTCGCGATCGGTACGATGGCCGTGTTCACGGTCACCGTCTACCCGGTCTCCCTCCGACTGGCGGGCATGTCCCCGTTGCTCTTCTTCAAGAGGTACTACGAGGTCGTCCTGTTCGCCTTTTCCACGTCCTCCAGCAACGCGACCCTGCCGCTCAACCTACAGGTCACAGAGGAAGACCTGGGAGTATCCAAGGAAGTCGCGTCGTTTGTGCTGCCTCTCGGCGCCACTGTGAATATGAACGGTACGGCGATTTACCAAGGGGTCAGCACCGTGTTCATCGCCCAGGTGTTCGGCATCTCGTTAGGGCTCAGCGATCTCATCACGATCGTCCTCACGGCCACCTTGGCTTCGATTGGCGCTGCCGGTGTTCCGGGGATCGGCATGGTCACGCTGACGATCGTGCTCAATCAGCTGGGAATCCCGCTGGAAGGGATCGCCCTGGTTGTCGGAGTCGAGCGCATCCTGGACATGACACGAACCGCCGTGAATGTCACCGGGGACACAGTCTGCGCGGTGTGGGTTGCCAAGACCGAGGGAGAACTCGACGTCCCGATGGAGGTCCCAGGCGTCGCGGCGGCGTCCTAGAGGTCGCTGGCGGCGACCTCGGCGGCGAGCTGCCGGATGCGGTGGACCAGCTCGTCGCGCACTGTTGGTGCTGGGACGGGAGCCGGCGCTGAACACGGCGACGCCGACGGGGAGCAGCTGACGCACGAGCGCTTCGGCCATCTGGGTGCGACAGGAGTTGGCAAGGCAGAGGAAGAGCACGCCCTTCAACCGTCAACTCCGAGCCGCTGGTCGAGGTTTCGGCAGAAACGTGCGATGCGGCGTGCGTTGGTCCCGAGATCGCCCTTGCCGAGGCGCGAGGCGGACCACATGTCCACGCGGGTTAGCGCGTTCGAATCGAGCTTGACCTTGAAGCGCACATCGTCGACGAGGCGGAACACTCGGCTGCTGGCCTCGGCGTGTATCAACCCCGAAGCCTCGTCGGCGCGGAGGAGCCTCCAGCGCGGCCGCGACTCGACCATGCTGACGATCTCATCCCAGACCCTCGCGAACGGAACCACGTAGGTCCGCCCGCGGAGATTGGGATCTTCGGCGGTCTCTTGGGTCTGAGCCGAGTTCTGCGTCAGCGCTCTCCAGAGGCCCATTGCGGCCATCGCGCAAGGTTCAGAGGATAGTGCTACGGCACTTGATCATGCGGGGCTGTGCTCGGTTCTGCAAGGTGCGACCGGAGGGCAGGGGCTTTGCGGTTGACCATATGGACTTAGTTTACGGTATCCCGGAGAAGGCTGAAATCGTGATGCCGAAACAGGAAGGAGAGACAAGGTGAAGGTGGTCATCCCTCTGGCCGGGAAGGGGACAAGGCTGCGACCTCATACCCATACGGTTCCCAAGCCATTGTTCAAAGTGGCCGGGAAGGCGGTACTCGACTACGTGGTGGAGGATGTGCTCGAGCGGCTCGACGTGGAGATGCTCATCTTCATCACGGGCCATCTGAAAGAGCAGGTTGAGGCGCACGTCAGGGCGCACTACAGCGTCCCCTCCGTCTTCGTTGAGCAGGTTGTTCAGGACGGAACGGCGGGGGCGGTCAAGCTGGCGCAACCGTTCGTCGGCGGGCCCGTTCTCATCATTTTCGTGGACACGCTGTTTGATGCGGACCTGTCCGTGATTTCGGAGCATCCGGAGGCGGGGGGCTTTATCTGGGCGAAGGAGGTCGAGGACTATCAGCGCTTCGGTGTGATCGTTACTGACGAGCAAGGAGTCATGAAGCGGATCGTCGAGAAGCCGCAGGAACCCGTTTCACGTCTGGCCAACATCGGCCTCTACTATGTACGCGACCACGGTCTCCTGTTCGAGGGGATCGATCGAACGCTGGGCTCCGAGCCCTATCTCGGCGAGTACTTCTTGACCGACGCCCTGCAATACATGGTCGATCAGGGGGCCCGGATAAAGGTACTGGAGGTGGCAGGTTGGTACGATTGCGGGAAACCGGAGACTCTGCTGGCCACGAATCGCCACCTGCTGGAAACAGGCCGGGCGCTGCGCCCGGAGGATGCAGGTGATAGCACGATCATGGATCCCGTAAGGATCGAGAGCGGCGTCGAGCTATCGGCGTCCAAGATCGGCCCCAACGTCACGTTGGGCAGCGGCTGTCGGGTCGCCCGATCGACGCTGGACAACTGCATAGTGGGCGAGAATTCCGTTATAGAGGACAGCGTGCTGAGCGACACGTTGATAGGCGCGCACGCCCGGGTTAGCGGGCTGCACGGCACGGCTCTGCTGGGCGATCACAGCAGCACTGCGGTTCGGCGCAGGTAGTTGCGGCAGGGGAGACGCAAAGGGTATAGAGCGAGTCGGTACTCAGAATCCGGCGACCGAAGCGAGGATGGCGAGCAGGCGGAGAGCTCCGCTGGCGCCGTCGCTCTCTTCGAACCATTCGTTCAGCGTGTGGGTGTCGCCAGCACTGCCGCCGGCACCGACGGCGATCGCCGGGATGCCCAGAGCGAGGGGAACGTTGGCATCCGTTGAGGAGACGGCATGCTCCGGCTCTTCACCCAGGGTCCGCGTGGCTTGGTCGGCGGCCTGCACGAGTGGGTGTGAGGCCGGCAAGCTGCCGGCTGGCCGCTCTCCGATGAGCTGCGACTCGACGCTCAGTGTGCCCTGGCCGCGCTCCCGCTCGGCGACCAGGCTTACTGCGAGGGCCTCACGGATGCGCCGTTCGGTGGAGCGCAGCGTCTCGTCGCTCACGGAGCGCAAGTCCAGCTCCAACCAGGCCTCAACCGGGATGGCATTGATGCCGGTGCCACCGCCGAGACGAGCCACCGTGAGCGTCGTGCGCGGCTCCGTGGGCAGGTTGAGCTCCGCGATGCGATGAATAAACTCGCCAATGGCAACCGCCGGGTTGGCACGGCCCCAGTCGGTCCAGGAGTGGCCGCCCGGCCCCTCGACGGTAACTCGGAAGCGAAGGCTGCCGAGGGCGTGGTGGATGATACGGCGTAGACCGCTCCCGTCCACCGCGATGAATGCGGACGCGGCTCGCGGGGCGCTCCCCTCCCGCAGCAGGTGCTTGACGCCCCGCAGGTCGCCGGAACCTTCTTCACCGACGGTGAAGGCGAAGAGGATCGGCCGCTGCGGTTCCACGCCAGCACCGATCAGTGCGCGTAGAACAGCCAGCGCAACAGCCAGCCCTCTGGCGTTGTCGGTAATACCGGGGCCGACCCAGCGCTCGCCGATGGCTCTGATCTCGATGGGGATTTCCGGGCCGAAGACCGTATCGACGTGCGTGGCGACGATCACGGGCGAGCGTTCGTGGGCACGGGATTCGGAGGGAAACCAGGCGAGCAAGTTGCCGATTTCGTCGAAGACGGCATCCACTCCGAAGGATGCGAGCTTGCCGGCTATGAGCTCGGCACGGACGTACTCTTGGAAGGGGGGCGCAGGAACCCGGGCGAGCTCGATCTGCTCGTCGAGGATGGCCGCGCCTTGCTCGCCCAGCCACGTGCGTGCCGCTTGCAGCGGCTTCGCGTTCGCGGGCGAGCCGCGACCTTTCTCTGCGTGCATGGGCCGAAACATGAGCGCGGCCGCTAGAACTGTCAACGCGGGATCGACGCGGAAGTGTCTGATTTCCTAGCGATCGATTGGCTGGTCTTCGTGGGGATCGGCATCGCTGCGGGCCTGCTCACTAACGCCGTGGCGATCTGGATGTTGTTCCACCCGCACCATCCTCTCTGTGTCGGTCGACTCAGGGTGTTTCCGCAGGGGGCCATCCCGAAGGAGATCGACCGCATCGCTCGTCGGATCGGGCAGACCGTTGGCACTCATCTGCTGCGGCCCGAGGACATTGTCGAAACGCTGCGCCAGCCGGAGTTTCGTGAGCGATTTGATCGAACGCTGAGGAATGCCCTGGAGAGCTTGCTCGACCGGGAGCTGGGTGATCTGCGGTCCGAGGTCCCGCCCGAACGGCTGGGTGAGGTGCAGGGAACGGTTGCCGATTTCGGGCAGCGGTTGCTCGATGGTCTGGCGGAGTACCTCCAGGCGGAGGCCTTCGAGAGACGAGTGCGCGAGTTCGTCGACCGGCTCAATCGCGAGTTCGGCGATGAACCGTTGGAGCAAGTTCTAACGGCCCAGGCACGCCAACAGCTCGTGGTGATGTTGCGGGATCTGGGCGGGGGTGTCGTTCAGGGTCCGGGGTTTCGCAGCGCGGTCAGCGAGTTCTTCAAGAGAAACCTGCGGGATTTCGTCACATCTGAGGAAACGCTGGGGCGCTATGTCCCGACGGGCGCCATCAATTTCGGCGAAGCGATCGTGCGGAACTACCTGCCCCTGGTCCTAGACCGCTTCGGCCAGGTGCTCGAGTCACCTGCCGCCCAGGAACGAGTCCGGCGAGCTCTCCGCAACTTCATCGACAGCTACCTGAGCGAGCAGGGCGTATTCCAACAGATCGTCGGCCGGCTGATCATCACTGAGCGGACTTTGAGCCAGACGGTCCAGGCGCTTGAGCGTGGCGGTGCGGGGGAGGTGGCCGCGCTCCTGCGTGAGCCACTGATCCAGGATCGTGCCGCAGCGGCCGTCAACGATGCGATCGATGACATGTTGGAGCGCCCGGTGCGCGAGATCTTCGGGGACTTGAGTGAGGCGGAACTGGCTCGTGTCGGCGGAGTGCTCACCGACAGGATCGTCGAGTTCGCTCAGCATGAGACAACGGAAGAGTTCGTGCTGGGCCGAACCGAGCGGTTCCTGAAGGTTGCCGAGGGGAAGAGGTTGAGCCATGTGGTGGAGTATCTCGGCTCTGAAGCAGCCGGCCGGGTCGGCGACCGCCTGGCCGACTGGATTGTGGAGACTGCGCGCGGCGAGCGGGTGAGGACATTGTTGGAGGCGACGCTCGTGCGGCAGACCGAGTGGTTGCTGACAGTGCCGATTGGCCGGATCGGCGACTACGTTCCACCTGACGGCCTGGACCGGGCGGAGAGGCTGGTGTTCGATCCTCTCTGGGAGTTCCTGCAGGCCCGGGTACCGGCGTTGGTCTCGCAGCTGCCTGTCGCCGAGATGGTGGAGCATCGAATCCGTGCCTATCCGATCGAGGAGCTGGAGCACATGATCTGGACAGTTACGCGCCGCGAGCTCAGGCTGATCATCTACCTCGGCGGTTTCTTGGGTGCCGTCGTGGGCTCGCTAATGGTGATCGTTCAGGAACCCGTTGTGGGCTTCTCGTATCTCGGGGTCATCCTCGTCGCGTCGTACGTCTTCTTGAATCTCCGCTAACGTCGTAGCTGGGGGCCCAGTGCGAAGTCTTCACCAGCGTCGTGTGCTCGTCCCGTGGGCCGTTGCGATCGCCGTGATGGCGCCCGACGGGCTTGCGGCGCAGACGCTTGGCTTCCGCATGGGTCCGATCGATATGTACGGCGGCGCGGTTCTGGCCGCTGAGTCGGAGCCAGGCGTTGCCTGCGGGGCTCGGGTGGGCCTGGCGGACGTTTTCGGCCGGGCTTTGCTGGCAGGCATCGAGCTCGACTGGTGGACAGCGGAGCGCGAGGACTCACAGCTCGAGCTCCGTGACATCGTTGCGGGGATTGCGCTGTGGAGGGAACTGGCCGGCCGCGGCGCGCTGCGGCCGTTCCTGGGGCTCGGCGCGGCGGTGCACTCTGTACACGCGTCGGGTGAGGACGGAGCAGAGTTTCTGCAGTCCTCCGAGACCGCAGCGCTGGATGGCTACCGGGTCGGTGCGAGCGGCTTCGCCGGCCTTTCGTTCCGGTTGTCGCAAACGGGTGCGATCTGGATAGTGGTCGAGTACCGCTACACGGCGGTCCGGCGTGTGCCTTTCCACGAGCTGCGGGCCGGTGTCCGGCTGCTGCCCTCGGAGACGTGAGCTGGCGAGAGCGGCGTCCGCAAAGGTGCGAGGTGTCGCTCATCGGTTGCTGCGCTGCCGGTTAAGGCGCTATCATGGAACTGCAACTGTGCCTCGGCTCGGCGTCCGTTCTGTACCCGGGGAGAAGGACGCCGGCGGAAATCCTTCCATTGCGAGGCAGGCGATTTGCTGAGTCCTGAAGATCGCAGCGGCAGCCACGAAACAACTGACACGTCGGAGACCAGCGGCGCCGTGCAGGCACTGCTCGAAGAGGTCGGCGAGGAGACCCAGGTAGAGCCCGCCGTCTACTTCGGCGGTCTGCATGGGCGCACGGCGGTAATCAGCGGCGGCGCGACAGGAATCGGTCGACGGACGGCGATCGAGTTTGCCCATTGCGGCGTCAACATAGCTTTCAACTGGATAGACCTCCCCGGCCGGTCCATTACGGAGGAGGCGGCCCGAGCGGAGCTGGAACTCCAGCAGCTTGAGGTGAAGGTGCTGGCCGAGTGCGTCGACGTGAGAGACGCGCAGGCCGTCAACGCCTTCATCGAACGTGTGCGTCAGACTCTCGGCGGTGTCCACTACCTCGTGAATGCAGCGGGCGTTCACCGCTCGGCGCCGCTGTGGAAGATGACCGATGAGGAATGGACCGAGGTGCTGGACATCAACTTGACGGGCGCGTTCAACATGATCCGGGCGGTGGCGCCGAGCTTCAAATCGCAGCGATACGGGAAGATCGTCAACATCGCATCAGTCCACGCGTTCCTCGGCAGTTTTGGCGTCGCGAACTACGCCGCCTCGAAGTCGGGCTTGGTCGGGCTGACGCGCTCCGCGGCTGCCGAGCTGGGGCCTTCCAACGTTAACGTCAACGGCGTGGCCCCTGGCTACGTGCGTACGCACATGCTGGTGGACGTGCCGGAGGAGGTCGTTGCGGCGTCGATAGAGCGGGCCGCACTGAGACGACTTCCCGAGACGGCTGACGTCGCGCATGTCGTGCTCTTCCTCTGCTCGGAGATGGCACGGCAGATCACGGGCCAGGTCATACGGGTGGATGCCGGCTTGTTGGCGTGACCGCCAAATGGCTGGTGCGTGAGGAGGTGGGAAAGTGATGCGCAACCGCATAGGTGAGGGTCGGATCGCGCTGGCACTGGGCGCAGGTCTGATTGCCTTGGCCGCGTGCGGAAGGAGTGGCGACGAGCCGCTGCCCGTACCCGGCTTCGGGGTTCTGAGCGGGCAGAGGGTGCTGGTGCTGCCCGTGCAATACGTCCGCCCAATGCCCGGTGGCTGGGTCGGTGGGGCATCGAATGCGCAGGCCGCGGCCCGACAGGCCGACCTGGAGATCGCCTTCGCTTTGGGTGAGCAGGGCGGGCGAGCCACATGGGTGACGCCAGATCAACAGATCGAAGCCCTGAGGCGGCGGCCGTCGATCAGGGTCAACCCCTATGCGTTCTCTGCCGACGAGCTGCGGCAGAAGGCGGAGAAGTTGGAGGACGTTCGCGACCCGCTCTACGGGGAGATCCGTTTGCTGGCTGCGCTGTTTGACTCGCGCTATGCGGTCTGGCCGCTGGAGCTGGTCTACGTGCCTGAAGAGGAAAGCACCGGTGGCCGCCTGGTGATTCGCACTTTCCTGCTGGACGTGCGGGCAGGCACGGTGATGTGGTACGGACTGATTCGTGGCGATGAACAGCCCCCGGCCTCGCCAGGGGCGTTGGCTGCGGCGGCGCAGGCCTTCGCCCTCCAGGTGAGTCCGTGAGTCCAATGGGTGCGGGGTGAGGAGCTGACCTGATATGCGATTCGGAGCCGACGAGACCCACTGCCGAAGCTGCCAGCAGCTCTACGCGGCGAGCGATCTCGACCGCTACCTGTGGTGTCCCTCGTGCCGGAAGGAGGTGAAGCGGCGCGGGTCGCGCTGGGGCCGGCTGGTGGGCTTCGTCGCGAGCCTTGGCGTCGCCACGTATCTCATCATCAGAGTGCACCCGTCACCGCGCTACCTGGTGTTCTACCTCTTGATGCTGCTACTCACGTACATCCTTACCAGCCGCATCGCCGTTTCGGTCACCCGCGGTTACTATCGCGCTAGGGGCAGTGTGCAGGGGGGTGCAGCGACAGAAGGCGCGGAGTGACCTTGCTTTTCGCTGGCTTCAGTTTGACCCACGTATTCCTGCCGCTGTAAGTTCGCCGGTCCTGGAAGCGGTCTGAACCTGTCAACTCGACAGCGAGGGCAAGAAAGTGGCAAGCTTCGCAGGTGTGGATTACTACGATACGGACTCGCTTCTCTCTGAGGAGGAGCGTGCAGTACGCGACACCATTCGCGCCTGGGTAGATGAACGGCTGCTGCCGGTCATCAGCCGATGCTATGCGGAGCACCGGTTTCCGGGCGAGCTCATTCCGCAGATGGCGGAGTTCGGCGTCTTCGGCGCCAACATGCCGGAGAAGTATGGGTGTGCCGAGCTGAACAACGTTGCCTACGGCCTCATCATGCAGGAGCTGGAGCGCGGCGATTCAGGCATCCGATCGTTCGCCAGTGTCCAAAGCTCCCTGGTTATGTATCCGATCCTCGAGTTCGGCAGTGAGGGGCAGAGGAAGCATTGGCTACCGAGACTGGCGAAGGCGGAGGTGGTAGGCTGTTACGGTCTCACAGAACCGGATTACGGATCGGATCCAGGCGGACTGACGACGCGCGCCGTCAAGGACGGGAACGAGTGGGTGATCAGCGGTACGAAGATGTGGATCACCAACGGGTCGATCGCGGACATCGCGATCATCTGGGCGAAGACCGGTGCTCTCGACGATCCGGGATCGATTCGCGGTTTCGTCGTCGAAACGGATCGGGACGGCTACGTGGCGAAGGACCAGGAGGGTAAGCTGTCCCTGCTCGCCTCGGACACGAGCGAGATATCGCTGCAGGAGGTGCGGGTGCCGAGCGAGAACCTGCTGCCTGGCTCCTCAGGCCTGAGGAGTCCCCTGATGTGTCTGAACCAAGCGCGCTACGGCATCGCCTGGGGCGCCGTCGGTGCCGCGATGGCGTGTTACGAGGAGGCGCTCAGCTACGCCAAGAACCGGGTGCAGTTCGACCGAGTTATCGCCGGATACCAGATCCAGCAGATCCGGCTGGTAGAGATGTTGACCGAGATTACCAAGGCACAGCTGCTGGCGATCCAGCTGGGGCGCTTGAAGGACCGCGGCGAACTCCGGCATACGCAAGTGTCCATGGCGAAGCGGAACAACGTCAACGTGGCGTGCGAGGTAGCCCGGGAGGCGCGTCGGCTGCTGGGCGCGAACGGGATTCTCTTGGAATACCAGTCAATGCGCCATATGTCCAACCTGGAGTCCGTCTACACGTACGAAGGCACTCATGACATCCACGGCTTGATTGTCGGAGAGGAGATCACGGGAATCAGCGCTTTACGCTAGCAGCCATATGGTGGTGCTTGATTCCGGCGCCGAGTTGAACGAAATTGCTGACCCGGCCTGAGTTCACGCGCGCCCGTAGCTCAATCGGACAGAGCACTGGGCTTCGGACCCAGGGGTTGGGGGTTCGAATCCTCCCGGGCGCGCCTTCTCTCTGAGAGTCAGCGCTTCAGTCTTCCCGCCCGATCTCGATCATGCGTGCCAGGGCGTTGTAAGCTCGGGCGCGAATGTCGGCGGGTACGTCTACCTCGTGCTGCCGATAGCGGAGAGAGGCCAACGTGTTCTCCAGCGTGATCTTCTTCATGTGCGGACAGAGCGTGCAAGGCCGCACGAACTCCTTCTCGGGGTGCGCCTTCTGCACGTTGTCCGACATCGAGCACTCGGTGACCAGCAAGATCCGCTGGGCGTCGCTACCGTCGACGTAACGCGTCATCCCCGTGGTCGACCCGACGAAATCGGCCTCGTCGCAGACGTCGGGAGCGCACTCCGGATGAGCCAGGATCACCAAGCCGGGGAACTGTTCGCGGTAAGCGCGCAATTCCTCCACGGTGAACTGCTCGTGCACGATGCAACGTCCCTTCCAGGCGATGACCTCGATGTCGGTTTCCTTCTGAACGTTGCGCGCGAGATACTCATCAGGGAGAAAGATCACTCGGTCGACACCAAGCGACTCGACAACGGCCCGCGCGTTGGCGGACGTGCAGCAGATGTCTGATTCCGCCTTGATCGCCGCCGGCGTGTTCACGTAGGTCACCACCGGCACGCCGGGATAGCGCTGCTTGAGTAGCCTGACATCATCGGCGGTGATGCTTTCGCTCAGCGAGCAGCCGGCCTCGGGGTCGGGGATCAGCACCGTCTTCTTCGGATTCAGGATCTTGGCCGTTTCCGCCATGAAATGGACGCCGCAGAAGACGATCGTCGCTTCCTCGACTTCCATCGCCGCCTGAGCGAGGCCGAGGGAGTCGCCTTGAAAATCGGCGATGCCATAGAAGATCTGGGGCACCTGGTAGTTGTGGGCGAGGATGACCGCGCCGATTTCCTTCTTGAGGCGCAGGATCTCATGGATCAGCGGGGCCTGGAGCCGCCATTCGGGCTCGGGCACCAGGTCGCGGAGCCGCTCATAGAGGGGAGCGGTCGCAGCGGCGACCTCGGGCGTGTACTCCGGTTGCTCGACCCGTGGGGTTATCGTCGTCATCTTCCTTACAGGTGGTTATCCGTCAGCGGCGGAGCCGCCTCTGCGGCTGGCTAGACCTTTGCGATAGCAACGCTCAAAGTTCGTAGAGCGAGGGCGAAAAGCAAGTCAGGCCTTGAACAACCTTGACGTGCCGTGGGCGCGGCCGTGATATTTCGGTGGTCGCGAGGGGAGCGTGGGGCCGCGGACCGGTGCCTTCGGGCGTGCGGTTCGAGGAAAGTCCGAGCTCCGCAGGGCAGGGTGCCGGGTAACACCCGGGCGGCGAAAGCCGACGGAAAGTGCCACAGAGAACAGACCGCCGGCAGCCGGGTGCCTGCGTGGCGTCCGGTCGCCGGTAAGGGTGAAACGGTGGGGTAAGAGCCCACCGCCCGAGCGGGTAACCGCCGGGGCACGGTAAACCCCACCCGGAGCAAGGCCAAGCAGGGGAGAGTGGTGGCCCGCCGCGTTGTCATCCCCGGGTAGGCCGCAGCAGGCGCCGGGTAACCGGCGTCGCAGATGAATGGCCCCCTTGAACAGAACTCGGCTTACGGCTCCCCTCCGCGGCTCTGAAGCCCCTCCGTCGCGAGGGGCTTTTGGCTTCGCGACGCAGCACGGGACCGAGGTGCCGATAGGAGGCGCATCTGACGAATGGCTTTGAAACGGGCAATGAGACCGGGGATCGTCAGCTTCGAGCTATGTGAGAGAAGGCTGGACAACGGGCTGCGCGTGATCGTGCAGGAGGATCACACCACGCCGGTTGTCTCGCTGCACATCATGTATCACGTGGGATCGAAGCATGAACCGCCGGGCCGTACAGGGTTCGCCCACCTCTTCGAGCACTTGATGTTTCAGGGTTCGGAGCATGTGCCGGACGATGCGCATTTCCGCTACGTGCAGGACGCCGGGGGCACGTTGAACGGGAGCACCTGGTTCGATCGAACGAACTACTTCGAGACGCTCCCGTCAAATGAGTTGGAACTCGGCCTTTGGCTGGAGTCGGACCGCTTGGGCTTCTTTGAGTCGGCCATCACCCAGGAGAAGCTGGACAACCAGAGGGACGTGGTCAAGAACGAGCGGCGGCAGTCGTACGAGAACCGGCCGTACGGTCTGGCGGTGGAGACGGTGCTGCGGATGGCCTACCCGGAGGGTCACCCCTACCGTCATCCGACGATCGGGTACATGGAGGACCTGGATGCAGCGAGCCTGAGCGATGTGAAGGACTTCTTCAGGACGTTCTACACGCCGGACAACGCGATTATCGTGCTGGTGGGAGCGCTGGAGGCGGAGCGCGGCATTGAGTTGGCGGACCGCTACTTTGGGGGGATCTCACCGGGCCCGGGCGCACCCCAGGTCACAGCGCCGCTGGTACCGCCGGGCCGCGAGGCTCGAGAGGAAATCTATGACAACGTCCAGTTTCCCCGTGTCTACATATTCCATCACACGCCCGCCTTCGGCCAGCCGGGATTCGAGGCTGCCGACGTCCTTTGCTATCTCCTGTCGGAGGGTAAGAGCTCGCGTCTCTACCGGGAGCTCGTCTACGAGCAGCGTATTGCCCAGGACGTGTCCGCCCAGGTGTGGCCCACGGAGGACTGCGGCCTCTCGTTCATAGTGGCCACGGCGCGGCCCGGCGTGGAAGCCGCGACCCTGGAGTCGGCGATACTTGAGACGCTGGCCGAAGTCCACCACGCCAGGCTGGCCGAACGTGAGGCGGAAGGTGCTGTGAACCGTGCCTTGCGGGAACTGGTCGGTGCCCTGGACGGCGTGAGTGGGCGATCCGACGCCATCGCCACCGCCGGGACGTTCCTTGATCAGCCGGGCTATATCAACGAGATCTTCGGACGGGTTCGCTCAGTGACGCCGGAGGCGATGGTGCAGGTGGCCAAGCAGTGGTTTGTGCCGGAGCGGCGCTCGATCCTCTACGTGCTGCCGGAGACGTCAGAGGGAGACGGCTCATGATGGCCAGCGCGGACCAACTCGACCGCAGCCGGCGACCCGCACCCGGAGCGGCACCGACGATCCAACAACCGCGCTTCCAGCGGCTCCGTCTCGCAAACGGGCTGCGCGTGCTGGCAGTTTGCCACGACAACCTGCCGGAGGTCTCGGCAAGGTTGGTGCTGCCCTACGGCGCCGCGGAGGATCCCAGGGCTCGAGCGGGCGCCGCGCTTCTGGTTGCGCGTGCCCTGACAGAGGGTACGACCGAGCGTTCGGCTGGCGAGGTGGCCGAGTGGCTGGATCTGCTGGGTGCGCGCTTCAGGGTCGATGTTGACCATGACGCGACGACGCTCAGCCTCCGCTTTCTGAGCCACGTGCTGGATGGCGCCTTCGAGTTGCTCGCCGAGGTCGTGAGCCGACCTGCTTTCGATGCCAAAGAGGTGGATCGGCTGCGCGATGAGCGCTTGGATGAGATCGCAAGCGGCCTCGACGAGCCACGCGTCGTCGCGAGCCTGCGTCTGGGCGAAGCGACCTTCGGCGAGCATCCCTACGGCGTTAGGGCAGGAGGGGTGGAGGAGACGGTTCGGGAGATCAACGCCGACGTCCTCAGTGACTATCACTCACGCTTCTATCGACCGTCTGGCGCCACGCTCATCCTAGTGGGCGACGTTCCCGAGCGTGATGAGCTGAGGCAACGGCTGGAAACGGTGTTCCAGGCTTGGCAGGGCGATCCTGACGACGCAGGAGAACTGGCCGAGCCGGAGATCCCTGAGGCCCGGCGGCTGTGGGCGGTGCAGTGGTCGGGTCCCCAGAGTGAGATCAGAGTCGGCGGCGTAGGCATCTCGCGGGCCGATCAGGACTACCCCGCCGTTCAAGTCATGAATGCGATCTTGGGTGGACTGTTCAGCTCCCGCATCAACATGAACCTGCGCGAGGAGAAAGGCTGGACCTACGGAGCAGGATCGCATTTCGACGCGCGCAAGCGTCGCGGTCCCTACTACATCGCGACGGCGGTTGACGCGAAGGTGACCGTCGATGCCGTCCGCGAGATCTTGGCTGAGATGGAGCGTATGCAAGCGGAGCCACCCAGTGATGAGGAGCTGGAACTCGCCAAGAACGCTCTCACCCTCTCGTTGCCGCGCCTGTTCGAGACCGTCGGGCAGGTTTCCGGGCGCGTCGCCCAGCAAGTCATCTACGGGCTCCCCGACAACTACTGGGAGCTGTACCCGGAAGAAGTCCGGGCCGTGACCCAGACGAACGTGCAACTGCTTGCCGAGCGCCTGCTGTCCACCCGGCGGACGGCGATCATCGTCGTCGGACCCGTCCGCGACTTTCACGCCGAGCTGGAGACTCTGGGTTCGTTGGGGATCCGGGACATCCACGGGCGTGCTGCCGGGCTCTTGCCGGGTCGGGCCGCACCGTAGAGACGACCTGGCGCATCGCCTTTCGGTCTGTTTTCGGTTAGATTAAACAAATGTTGGGACCGGGAAACCCTCCGAGCCCCTTGTGCGTCTATTTATACAGAGGGGGGTTTCAAGTCTCTCGGACCCGGAGTGACTGCGGTCCGGGGGCGGGTTGAAGGGACAAGGCTCCCGAACCAGGGGCCAAAATGACTGAACTCTTTGCATAATGCGAGGCCGGGGACCCTGGGAGCCGTGCGGTGGGTCGGGCCAGTAAGTGGTTGGGAGTCAAGTGTTTACGTGAAGGGTGCCGGGTGATGCGGCGGCCGCCCGACGGCCGGAATGGAAAGTGCATGGGCGGTGCTCGGAGGAAAGGGGGACCTGGCCCATGATCAGAGACGAGGAAAAGGGCGCCGCGCTGCTGGAGTGCGAAGCGAGTTCTGCGGATGGCGCGTCGCCTGATTTCGAGGGGTTGCAGGGAGAAATGGTCCAGTTAGCCGCGAAGAGAGCCGAGCCTGAGCGCCAGGTTGCGCTGGCCGAGCTTCCGGATAACGAGTTGGTGTCTCGTTTTCTGGAGGGCGATGGCCTTGCGTTCCCGGAGTTGGTGGGGCGCTACCAGTCCCGGCTGCTCAATTTCATATACCGAACGATCGGGGACCGGGATCGGGCGGAGGATCTGGTGCAGGAAACGTTCATCCGGGTCTACCGTCACCTGCACCGGTTCGACCAGACGAAGAAGTTCTCGACCTGGATCTACACGATCGCGAGCAACCTGGCGAAGAACGAGCTGCGTAACCGCTCGCGCAACCCGTTGGTGCTGTTCCAGGCGATCAAGAAGAATTGGGAGGCAGATCATCGGCCGCTGCAGTGGGAGGATCCGGCCTATCGTCCTGACGACTTGTTCCGCAAGCGGCATCTCCGGGACATGGTGGAGAAGGCGGTGGGGCAGCTGCCGGAGCACCACCGGGCGGTCTTCGTGCTCAGGGAGATGGAGGGTAAGACCTACGAGGAGATCTCTGAGATCACTGGGGTCAACCTGGGCACGGTGAAGTCACGGCTCAACCGGGCGCGGAACAATTTCGCGCAAATCATCGCGCCGATGCTGCGCTGACGGTCGTCCGGGGATCGGCATGAAGCGGGGCGCCAGCCGACAGGCTGGCGCCCCGCTGCTTTCAGGGACCGGGACTCGGGCACGTGTCGCTGGCGTGGCTTGCCCCGCGGTGGAACTCCGTCGGTCGTCGTGAGTACTTAGAGTCGATCCAGCGATTCAGACGCAGGCGTGGGATATAGATCGGCCTGGGGGGCGGGCCCATGGACTGTGAAGAATTCGTAGCGGACTATTCGGATTTCCTCGACAGCGAATTCGAGGCGCATTCACCTTCCGATTATCATTATCACCTGGAGCGCTGCTCAGCCTGCGCCGACTACGATCGCGTGATGCGGCGCGCCCTTCAGCTGGTGCGGCAGCTCGATCCACCCGAGGCGAACCCCGACTTCCTGCCGCGTCTTCAGCGCCGTGCCTTCGAGCTTGCGAGACGTCGGCCGGGGTACCTCGGGGCGCGTGGACGGACGGCTGCGGCGGCCGGGCTGATGGCGCTTGGACTGATCGCGGTGGCCTCATTGGCGATGGTAGACCCTGGCCGGGAGACTGTGGAGCTTCCGCCGGTGGTAGTCGAGCCGTCCCCTGGCGAGGAGCCACCCTCGCTTTGGGGCCCGGCGCCCAGATTTGCGCCTGCGGCCAGCTTGCTTCGGGTGCCGGACATCCAGCGTAACCCTCTGCTGGCCGCTCCCACTCGCAAGCTCTCTCTGTTTCGCGCCGGGCTGCACGGCTCAGTTCCGGCCGCGGATGCGGGTGCTGTGGCGACAGAATAGAGCGTCCCGAGCCCGGGACGCGTGTTGACACTGTCGGTGGACCCGTCCAATAGTTCGGTATGGGGGAGCTGACGTACGACCAGCTCAGTGATCGGGTGGCGCGGGGGAAGCTAGGCGGGTGCTTCTTTCTCAAGAGCGAAGACCCCTTCCTTCGAGACGAAGCGATAGCCCTCCTCGCTGCGGCCCACCTCGACTGCGGTTCAGCGGATTTCGATTTCGATCAGGTGGCCGGCGACGATGTAGATGCGCCAACGCTCGCCGCCTTGCTCCATACACCGCCCTTGATGTCGAAGTACAGGGTCATTGTCGTGCGCGGGGCACAGGCGCTGCCGGCCTCGGCCCGGGCCGTGGTGGAGGACGCGGTACGCCAGTCAGTGCCGGGACGGGTCTTTATCGTCGCGGCCGAGGTCCCGCGGGGCTCGAAGGCGAAGTTCTACGATGTCCTGGGCAAGCACTGCACCACCGTCTCGCTGCAGTCACCACGGCCGTCGGAGCTACCGGGTTGGCTGGCGAAGCGGGCGCGGACGCTGCACGGGGTCGAGCTTGAGATGGAGGCCGCGCAGCTGCTGGCAGCCGGGATCGGGACACGCCTGGG
>JBDHKG010000181.1:0-5155 GCA_039586495.1 Gemmatimonadota bacterium
GATGGCCATCATCATGAGCAGCTTCCTCTTCCTGGACAATCTCTTCGCCTGGTACGCCACGGTGATCATCGGGCTTCTCGTCGTTCTGGGCGGATTCCTCTACGGAGCCCACCCCTTCCTGACGAGCGAGCGCCGGCACTTCGAGCTCCGGGCTGAGGTTGACCAATTCATCGGGCTGGTTCGCAGGCTCAACACCGCCGCGATGGCTGCCGGGTCGGAGGAGGAGTTCGAGCGCGTGAAAACGGAGATGATGGCATCCGTCGAGCGGATGGCCGGACTGGCCGGCAAAGAGGTCTAGATCGCCAGTCGTTGACCGCCAGCACGCGCGCTCTCTACATTCGCCGCGCGCGCGGAAGTCGAGGGTGGCCCGAGGCTGGGGTCACCTGGCCGAGAGATCCCGACGTGCAGGCTAGCAGCACTCCTCCACCTTATCTCAGACACATGCCGTCCCCGTGGCGGCCGTTCCAGCCTGTCTTTCCCTTCCTAGCAACGAGCCCGAGACCTGCACCTCGCCCCCCTCCCTCGCCGGGGCGGAGGTTTCGTCCAAAGAGTCCGTTTCCGGAGGTGGTCCATGAAAGGCTTCGTCTGGTTCATCGTCGGTGCCATCATCGGCGCCATCGTCGGTGCGCTCTGGATCGGCCCCGAGCGCGTAGGCCAGCTGTCAGACGCCGACGCGACAGCGGTCAGTAGCGCAGCCGACGGGTACACGCAGGCGGCCCTTGCCGGCGACTGGGCAGGGTTCGCCAGCCACTATACCGAGGACGCGGCGGTATTGGCGCCGGGGGCCCCGGCGCTCGAAGGCCGAACCGCAATTGAGGCGTCGATGACGGGGCCCGCGCCCGCCGATTTCAGGACGATGGCTCGAGCCGTCGCGGGCTGCAGCTCGCTCGCCGTCAGGTGGGGCACCTACGTCTACACCGCCGTTGCAGAAGGCACGACCGAGCCACTCACAGACAACGGCAAGTTCGTCGAGGTCTGGAAGAAGCAGCCGGACGGATCGTGGCTGATGACCGTTGACATCTGGAACTCGGACTTACCGCCTGCCGAGGAGGGCGGCGCGACGGACGGCTGAACCTCGGCCCATTCGCACAGGGGGAATACCGTGACACGCCTGAATATTCTATCCACGCTACTCGCCGGACTCGTGCTGGGAGCGCTCATCACGCTCGCCGCCTGGACGGCCTTCGCAGGCCGCGGGCCACGTGCGGCTCAGCTGTCCCGGCAACGCCGGGAAGCCGCTGCCACACAACAGACGGCGGCCGCGGTCCTCGAGACGATCCGCCAGCGACGCACCGTGCGCAGCTACGGGGCCACGCCTGTGCCGCAGGAGGACCTGATGGCGATCCTCGACGCGGCCCACTACGCGCCCAGCGCCGGCAATCAGCAGCCCTGGAAGTTCCTGGTCATCGAGGACAGGGAGAAGCTGGATCTCCTCAAAGGGCAAGCGCTGGAGTGGTACCTGGAACGCGTACGCAGTTCGCCCGCCGCGGCCCAGCAGGACATGGAATCGATCAGGTCGAGCGCCGAGGCTGCGCTGGAGGGCGCCCTCTCGGCGCCCGTATACGTCGCAGTCCTGGTCGACAGGGAAGCGCCCCACTCGCGCTACGTCCTGTACGACGGCACCCTCGCAGCGGCGAACCTGATGATCGCTGCGCGGGCCCTGGGCTACGGCACCGGCTTCTTCACAACGTTCTTCCCGGAAGAGCAGATGAAGGCCTTCTTTGGCATCCCGGATCGCTACTCGCTGGTCTGCTTCACGCCGATCGGCGTACCGGAGGGTTGGCCTAAGACACCGCCTAAGAAGCAACTCGATGAACTCGTCGTTTTCGAGTCCTTCGACTCGTAGCGACGGCACCCGGCAAGTATCGAAAGGCCGTGCTCCATGATTTCCCGCACGCACTTGAACCCATTCATACTGATGGCGAGCGGCGCCTCCCTGCTCTGTTGCTCGCTGCGCGACGGGTTGGCTCAGGACGTGGTTCTGGCTCGCGCCGATTCCCTACGCCAGGCACGCAGCGAGCAGCAGGGTCTGGGAAAGCCCGTGGTCCAGCGATTGGCGGAGGACGTCTACGCCGTCACGGATCTGTACCACTCAGCAGGGCCGCGTGCCGGGGTGAGCGCGGGAATCGTCTTCGCTCCCAACAGAGTCGTCTTCATCGACGCCGGCATGACCGTTGCTTCCGGCAAGTATCTCTGGGACTTAGCTTCAGCACGCATGAGCGGGGGCGAACAAGTCTTCCTCATCCTCACGCATCATCACTCCGACCACGTATTCGGAATGAGGGTCTTCAAGGACAGAGGAGCGAGGATCATCGCACACAAGTGGCTGGCTGAGGATTTGAAGGATGACAACGGCTTCTACAAGTCGTTCATCACGAGAATGATGGGATGGACCCCCGAGCAGGCCGACGAGATCCTTGGAGATGTGATCATATCGGTCCCGGATCAGACGCGTACTTCACCTGGACGGAGACGAGCTCCACCTGCTCTGTGCACCCGGACACGAACACGACGAGCTTGTCGTATTTCACCCGAGATCCGGGACGGTCTTCGCCGGCGACGCGCTCTACGAGGGCATGCCGCCAAACACCCGCTTCGGAGGACCTGCGGAGTGGAGGACCTGGATTCAACACCTGGAGCGCCTCAAGGAGTTCGACATTCGTGCGATCGTCCCGGGGCACGGGAAGCTGAGCTCCGAGTCGCTGATCGACGAAAACATCGGGTATCTGCGGGAGCTCTTGCAGGCGCCGTCAAACACCGGGCCGGAGCGCGGCTAGTCCTCGCTCGCGCACGGCTAGCCTGACCGCCCAGCCCGATCACAGGAGGTCCACGTGGACAGTCCAAAGGGACCTAAGAAGCGACGCCTCGCCTCACTGCTCACCTTGGCCCAGCGAGCCTGGCGCACGTTCCAGCGATTCCCATTCGTCATCCTCTCCGCTGTCGCCGCCGCCATCGTCCTCCATCACCTGGCCGGCATCGAGTTCGACGCGGAGCGCGGAGCCGAGACCCTCTACCCCGCCCTCATGGCCTGCATCCTGGGCATCCCTGTCTTCATCGCCATCGAGTTGCTCGGCGTGTACCGCGGCTGGTCCCGCACAGCGCGCCTCGAAACAGCACTGGTCGGGCTCGCTCTCCTCGTGGCGTACTACGCCGTCCTACCGTACCCGATCAGAGGCGCCGAAGTGGCGCGTTGCCTCCTGCTGATCGCCGGCCTGCACCTGCTCGTATCTTTCCTGCCGTTCGGCCTCCGGGCCAGCACGGAGACCGGGTTCTGGCAGTACAACAAGCTCTTGCTGCTGAGATTCATTCTGGCGGCGCTCTATACGTGCGTCCTCTTCGTCGGCCTCAGCCTGGCCTTGCTCGCCTGCGAAACGCTGCTCGAAATCAACGTCGAGCCCTGGAATTACGTGCAGCTCTGGTACTGGGTCGCCTTTGTCTACAACACCTGGTTCTTCCTGGCCGGCATCCCCGAGGATGTAAGAAGTCTGGAGCAGGTGCGTGACTACCCCGTGGGACTGCGCATCTTCGCCCAGTACGTGCTCATCCCGCTCGTCGTCATCTACTTTGTCATCCTCTACGCCTACACCGCGAAGATCATCATTCAATGGAGTCTGCCGGAGGGCTGGGTGGGCTACCCGGTGATCGGTGTGTCGGTGACGGGGATGCTCGCCCTGCTGCTCGTGCACCCGATCCGCGAGCGTGCTGAGAGCGCCTGGATCGCCAGCTACTCGAAGTACTTCTACTGGGCACTCTACCCACTCATCACGTTGCTGGCCGTCGCCATCGTGACGCGCATCGCCGACTACGGTATCACAGAGAGGCGCTACCTGGTCGTGGTGGCCAGCGCGTGGCTGCTCGGGATCACCCTCTACTTCACACTCGGGCGCAGAAAGGACATCACTGTCATCCCGATATCACTCTGCGTCGTCACCTTCCTCACCAGCTTCGGGCCCTGGAGCGCGACCAGCATATCGCGGCACAGCCAGCTCGGTCGCTTGCGGGAGATGCTGATCCGTGAGGAGGTGATGATCGACGGTCGGCTCGATTCGACCCCGAAGCGCGTCGACTTCGAGCGGGAGAGGGAGATCAGCGATGTCGTTACGTACCTGCACGACGTGCACGGCATCGCGCGGATCCGCGACTGGTACGCTCAGCCGGAGCGGCTTCCCGACGAGTCCACACCGCAGCTCGCGGTCGGGGAGATGGGACTGCTGTTCCGAAGCCGCTGGGAGGACGTGGACCGGTTCTCAATCGATGCCCCGGAGCCCAATCCGCTCGAGGTGGAAGGCTTCCACTACGTGTACGGGCTCTCCGTTCAGTCGGACGACGATTCCCTATACCACCGAGCCTCCCTCGACAGCGCAACGGAACTTGTACTGCGCGGTACCACCCTGGAACTCGGCCGACCCGGTGACCCCACGGAGCGACTGACTATAGAACTCGCCCCGATGATCGCCGATCTACGGGAGAGGGAGCGAAGGAATCAGCCCTACGGACCCGAAGCGAGCACCCAGGATGCGGAGAACGTACGTTACCAGCTGGTGGTGCACCTCAGGCGGGTCAGCGGGACTGTGGAGGCTGACTCCCTCAAGCTCGGCTACATCAGAGCCACGGCCTTGATCAAGACGAAGTAGCGACGGCCAGCCCCGCACGGCGCCAACGGGGCGCGACGACGGCCCCGTCGTAAGGCCCACACCGCGACTCAGGGAACGGCCGCAGCTCGCCCAGCCGCGATCTCGTCCACCGCACCCTCCCGAGCGGCGAGCATCGCCTGCCGGCGGCCCAGCCAGAAACCGATCACGAGCCAGACGGCGCAGATCGGGGCAGCGACGAAGGCGATCGCCGACATGCTGAGGCCCAGCCAACCCATCAGCGCATACGACCAGGCTCCGATCTGATCGCCGCCCCGGTAGACGAAGGTGTCGATGAAGTTCTTTGACTTGTATTTCTCCTCGCGGCTTACAACGGTGTAGAGCACCTCGCGGGTCGGCCGCGCCACGGCATAGTTACCGGCCCGACGCAGCGTCTGGAAGACGAACAGCATGGCGAGCAGCGGCGCGAAGCCCAGGGCGGTGAACCCGATCACGCATACCACCGGCAGCAGCGTAAGAGTCAACGCTACGCCCAGCCACTTGATGAGTCTCCCTGTGAGGAA
>JBDHKG010000088.1:0-18235 GCA_039586495.1 Gemmatimonadota bacterium
AGCTACACGGCGCTCGCCGACGTCGTGAAGGTGCTGGAGACGGCGAAGCTGGAGTTCTACCGGCGCGTCGCCGCGCCGTACGAGGACGGCAAGGCGGCGATGAACGGCGACGTCTACGGCGAGCTGGGCGGCGGCTGAGCCGATGCGAGGTCAGTCAAGCGGCTCCAGCGCGCCGGTCCCGGTGACGCGGTAGAATCGCCCCTCCTTCCAGAGCAGCCCTTGCAGCGATTCGAGTTCGGCGACCGAGACATCGATCCCGAAGACCTTGCCTTCGTACAGAGCCGTAACCTGGGGGATCTCGGTGTGCCCGACCACAACCGCTGTCGCGCCATAGAACGCGAGGATCGCGTCAACCTGCTCCGCGGTTGCCTTGGGATAGCGCCCTTCCATCCCGTAGTGATAGCCGCGATACCATACGGGACCGTAGCTACCTAAGAGAAACTTCGCCGTGTCACTGAAGGCCAACTCGTAGGAGCGCAGATCTGGGATCGCCTGAGCGATCTGGTTGATCTCTCCGAGGCTCAGACCGCGGTTGACGAGGTCCGGCGAGACACCGGCGTGCACGAATAGGATGTCGTTCAGCGTGATGGCTACGTGCTTGCTGCGCAGCCATCTGCCCAGCGCCATGTCAGGACCGAAGAGATCGTCGTAGTGGATCCGCGTTCTCCGCACGATGCCGTTCGTGTACTTCTCTTTCACGTAGCGGAGGTCGTCCTGCATCGCCATGAAGTCGTGGTTGCCGAGCAGGACGTGAACCCGACCCCCTTCCCGTTTGGCTTCCTGTTCCAGGCGGTACAGTAACCAGAGACATTCCGTGACCTTGTTGCCGCGGTCGAACGTATCGCCGTCGATGACCAGGTGGCCGTCGCCCCAGCTCCAATGCAGGCCCGCGTTGATGACGCCGGCGTTCTCGAGCAGATCGACCAGGGCCTCGTACTCGCCGTGCACGTCACTGACGGCGAAGATCTTCGAGGCGCCGTCATGGATGTAGGGTTCGATCGCAGGCGCTCGGGCGGGGATGACGTACTCGACCGCGGAGTCCCCGCACAACCCGTTGAAGCGCACGGTATCAACACGCTCGAAGACCCGCTGGATGAGCTCCTCGCCGCAGAGGTAGAAGACGATGGCCCTGGAGGCGGTCTGCCAGTAGACGTGCGGGCCGTCATCCAGGGAATCGGCGGCGGGGAAGGAACTCTCCTGCTGTGCAGGTGGGTACGACAGAGTTGATTCAGATTGGGCTGTCCGGCTGGCGAGCGGCAGGAAGGCGACTGCTGCCGAGAACAGGGCGATCGAGTTGTACGTTAACGGTCTCATGGTCGTGATCCCATCGTCGAGGTGAGATAGTGGGGCCTCTGAGGCGAACGCGGATGCATTCGACGGCCTAGAAGGCTTCGCCCAGGGTGATGTAGAAGCCTGAGGATCCGTCGCCGAGCCCGAAGTCCAGCCTCAGGGTGATGCCCTCCTCGCGGCTCAGCAGATAGCGGATCCCGCCTCCCAGAGAGTACTTGAGGTCGCTCAGCCGGAAGTCGCCGACATCGTGTGCGACATCGCCGAGGCCGGCGAACACGGTCAGGCCGAGCCGCCACCAGATCGGCACGGCGCGGTATTCCGCCTGGAAGGCGATCATGTCCCTGTCGCGATAGCGCCCCTCGAAGTACCCGCGCATGAGGTCCTGGCCGCCGAACAAGGCGAGCTGCTGGAAGGGAGGGTCTCCTGTGGAGATCGTGACTTGGCCCTGCAAGGCCAGCGCGTGAGAGAACGCAGGGAAAAAGTGCCGCAGGTCCAGCTTGTAGCGAGTGAAGGCGAAGTCGCTTCCCAGAGCGCTGCCGAAAGTGCTCACGGTGAGCCGATGATAGCTTCCCGACGAGGGGAAGAAGATGTTGTTGCGTGTGTTCCAGCTGGCGAGGATGCTGGTGCCGGACACCGTCCCGCCGTCGCTCCCGCGGACGTTCCCCGCGTCCAGCAGACCTCCGTCCTCGACCTCCAAGAGTTTGCTGTGCTGGAACTCGTAGCCCAGGCCCAGTTTCAACTCTGAGTAGACCCTTCTCTGGATGTTCACTTCCAAATAGATATAGCGAGGCGTGAGATCCTCCTCAGCGTCCTCGTGCGTGTCGTTGCCGACACCGTAGAACTTGTCGGGGTACTTGCTGTAGCCGATTTCGCCGTCCAGGCGGTAGGTTTCCTGTTTCCAGTAAAGGTTGCCCGAGACGTCGGCGATGATCTGGTTCTCCTGGGTGTAGATGAACGCCGGCACAATCGTGGATGGCCGGCTGCTCATCTCGCTCCCCCGCTCACGATGGTAGTACTGCGCGGCCACCCCGAAAGCCGTCTTGGTCTCCGGCGTATAGTAGAGGACCGGGATGAACATGAAGCCGCTCCGCTTCCGTTCCGGGTCCTCGTCGCTCGCTTGCCCGGAAAGGGGTGTAAAAGGCACAAGGCTCAGCAACAGCCACAGCAGCGGCACGACCCGTCCGTGAGCGAGTCGCATGGCGAGAGCGGACCGCTGATGAGGCAGAGCGCAACGCCAAGCGGCCTGGAAGCGGCGTACGGAGCACACAGGATGAGCGGTCACGACTCTTGGACGGTAACTGGCGTTCGGTTGTGCTCTGTGCGATCGATGGACGGGGCCTAGTCGCGGCTGCTAATTTGGCACGCGGCTCGACGATCCGAAAGCGGCCGCGTCTCAATGGAGCGCACCTGGCCACCGACGCCGACTCCCGCACGTCTAGATGTACTTCGCAAATTCCTCACGGAAGCCGGGGAAGTACCGGGAGATCACGCTCACGTCGAAGCGCGAGAGGATCGCTTCCTTGGGCTCGTGGTCGAGGAGGAACCTGAACGCCGCTTCTATGCACTGCTCAGGGCTCACCCTGCCGCTCGTCAGCTTCTGGTAGTCCGATCTCGCCATGGTGACGCGGTGTAGCGTCTCGCTGGTGCGTTCCCTCACCGTGACCTCGAACTCGAAGTGGTCGTTTGTACTGATCGTCTTCACCTCGATCATGGTCTCCTCATCTGTTCTGGTTTGGATAGGTCAGGCGCCACCACAACAGGGCGATGATGGTCTTCGCGTCTTGCTGCCTGCCGGCGAGGAAGTCCTCCCACAGCTCCGCCTGCGTGGTCTCGACGAGTTTTATGTCCTCGTCTCCGATGCCCAGCCCCTTGTCGCCTCCGGCTTGGGTGGTCTCGCTGACCTCGCCGTGGTAGAGCAGCACCCGCTCGGAGGTGCCGCCCGGGGAGACGTAGAACGTGGCGATGGGTTTGACGTTCTCGATCTCATAGCCCGTCTCCTCGCGGACCTCACGGGCGATGGCCGCCTCCGGCGACTCGCCGTCGCGCAGGCCGCCGGCCACGATCTCCGTGATCCAGCCCGGCCCCTTCTCGTACGTGGGGTAGCGGAACTGGTTCACCAGCACCAGCGTGCCGGTCTCGCGCTTGACCAGCAGGACGGCCACCGAGTCGCCGCGCTCGAAGCAGAGCTGCCGTGTCGGCGCGCTCCAGCTGCCGTCGTGCTTACGGTGCTCGACGACCGCCTCGTAGATGGCGAAGATGTCGTTGAACACCCGCTGCTTCTTCAAGATCCTCACTCTGTCCATCCTCGCGACCTCGGTGTTTCGGGGCTGTAGAAGCTAACGGCTTGCGTGTGCCGTCGGTCAAGTAGAGCGAGGAATGGCGGCGAGTGCAACGGGTCGAGCCGTACGCGCTAGCCCGGTCCTAAGTAAGCGGTGCAGGGGTGCTCGTTCAGGTGGGTGGCGGCCGCTGTTCTTGGATCAACTCCGCTGGGGCATGCTCACGACTCGTCGCGCAGTGGCTACGTCGTCCTTTCACGTTTGCGGGTCACCCTCACGTGGAGGACCGCCCGGGAAAGCGTCACGAGGGCTGAGCTCACGGGGCGGGGACGGAGGTTGCGGGCAGGCGATACAGCGAAGATCTTCAGTCCGCGCCTCCGGCCGGCGGAGTGCGCTGCGCCATCGGCTTCTGGGCATCAGGCCTACTTGACATGAACCAGGACACAAAGGAAACCGGGGTACGCCCGCCCGGGGACTTCAACCCGCGGACCGAGCCCGTCCTCGACTTCCCCGACGCTGACTACGGGGAGCTTTCCGCTGCCGACTACCGGACCCTCGGATTCATGTCGGGGCTCGAGGTTCACCAGCAGCTCCTCACCCGCTCCAAGCTGTTCTGCCGCTGCCCCGCCGGCCGCCGCGTGAGAAAGCATGACGGCGAGGTCCTCCGTCACATGCGACCCACGCTGAGCGAGATGGGCGAGTACGACGGGACCGCCCTGATGGAGTTCAAGACCAAGAAAGAGATCGTCTATCTGCTGGAGCACGGCTCGGTCTGCACCTACGAGATGGATGACACGCCGCCCTTCGAGATCGATGAGGAGGCGGTGCGGATTGCCTTGGAGATCGCACAGCTCCTCAACCTCGACCTTGTGTCCGAGCTGCACGTGATGCGCAAGCAATACCTGGACGGCTCGATCCCCACCGGGTTCCAGCGGACGGCGATGGTGGGGCTGAGTGGGGTAATCCCGTTCCGGGTGCCGGAGCTGGGGATCGACCGGGAGCTGGGCATCCGCCAGCTCTCTCTGGAGGAGGACGCGTGCCGCGAGGTGTCGGACATCGGCCATCGCATCACCTTCCGCACCGACCGGCTGGGCACGCCTCTCACCGAGACGGTCACCGAGCCGGAGCTGCTTACCCCGTTGGAGCTTCAGGCCGCCGGCCGGCTCCTCTCCCGTGTGGCGCAGGCGATGGGCAAGGTGCGGCGTGGCCCGGGCGCGGCGCGGCAGGACGTGAACGTCTCGGTGGCCGGCGGCCGGCGCACCGAGCTCAAGGGGGTGGACAATCACCGGGGCCTACCGCAGCTGGTCCACATCGAGGCGTTCCGGCAGCTGAACCTGCTTCGCGTCCGAGCCGAGCTGCGACGGCGCGGGGTGGCGGCTGAGATGCTGGCCTGCCCGGAGGAGGGGCCCGCCTATGAGCACTTGCCCAACGCGGTGGACGCCGCAGCCGTCATGGGTCCCTGCGACTACGCGCCCATCAACGCCGCCCTCGATCGCGGCGAGCAGGTTATCGCCGTGCGCCTGCCGGGGTTCGGCGGGTTGCTCAACCACCGCACCCAGCCGGGCGTCACCTTCGCCCGGGAGTTCGCCGACCGGGTGCGGGTGATCGCCTGTCCCGTCCACCGGCCGTTCATGATCCACTCCGACATCCGTGACTACGGCCTCGACCCGCGCCAGTGGCGCCTGCTGCGCAAGCAGCTCAGGGCCGAGAACGGCGACGCGATCGTCGTCGTTTGGGCCCCGGAAGAGGACGCGGACACGGCGGCTCGCGAGTTGCTCAGCCGCGCCCAGGAAGCTCTAGTTGGCGTCCCGGCGGAGACGCGTCAGGCGTTCCGCGACGGGACCAACGGGTTCGAGCGTATCCTCCCTGGACCCGACCGCATGTATCCCGACACCGACACGCCTCCGCTCCCGATCCCCGACGCTATGGTGATCGAGATCCGGGAGCGGCTCCCGGAGCCGCTGTGGTCACGCCAGTCGCGCTACGAGGCACTAGGCCTAGATCCCATCCCTGCCTGGCGCCTCGCTGGCGCGCCCTGGGCGAAGCTGTTCGACGCCGTCGCGCCCGCGGCTGGCGACGTCGCCCGGCGGCTGGCCGCGTGTCTGGAGCAGCGGATCCCGCATCACCAGCGGGCCGGCAGGCTCGCCACCCTCCCCGAGCCTGTCCGCCTAGCGCCCTTGATCCGCGCCGCCGAGGCAGGCCAGATCCGTGTTGAGGCGATGGAGCGCGTTATCGACGAGCTCGTCGAGCGACGGAATGCTCCGGTCGAAGAGGTGCTGGCTGCCTACCGGAGCAGACCGGACGATCTCGAGGAGTTGGAGCGCAGCTTGCAGGAAGTGGTGACGGGGGCTACCGCTCTGGCGGGTAGGCCGCCCGATGCTGTCATGAGATGGGCCATCGGCGTGGTGATGCCGCGCTTCCTGGGCCGGCTCGATCCGGCGCTTGTGATGGAGCGGGTGGCGGGCACGCTCCAGGCGGCCGTTTCGGAGGTCGGGACATGAGCGAGAGCGACCGCTATAAGGGCTATCGGGGACCGTGCGTCGAGCTGATGAAGCGGTTCGGCATCACCGTCTGGTGCGAGGTGAGGGCCCGCACGACGCGGGGCGAGTTCGCAGGGCTGGTCCTGCCGCGCTCGGAGACGAGCGACGAGAACCACATCGTCCTCAAGTTGAACAGCGGTTACAACATCGGGTTGCGCTACGACACCATCCAGTCGCTGGAGAAGACGGGCTACCGCGAGGCGCACTACAAGATCCCGGAGAAGGAGTTCCCCGTCGATCCCGAGCTTCCGCGGGTGAAGCTGTTCGGCACCGGCGGCACCATCGCGTCGCGCCTCGACTATCGGACCGGCGCGGTGATCCCGGCGTTCAGCCCGGGCGAACTCTATGGCTCGGTGCCGGAGTTGGCCGACATCTGCAACTTGGAGACCGAGAAGCTGTTCGCGGTCTTCTCGGAGAATATGGGGCCGGAACAGTATCTCATCCTGGCGGAGAAGGTGGGCCAGGCCATCGCCCAAGGCTGCGCGGGGATCGTCATCGGCCATGGGACCGACACCATGCACCATACGGCCTCGGCGCTGAGCTTCATGGTGCAGCGGCCGCCGATCCCGATCGTCATGGTGGGGAGCCAGCGCTCGTCGGACCGGCCTTCCTCAGATGCGGCACAGAACCTGATCAACGCCGCCTGGACCGCGGCGCACGGACCGATCGCCGAGGTGATGGTGTGCATGTTCGGGCCCACCTCGGACCAGTACAACTTGCTACACCGCGGCACGCGCGTCCGCAAGATGCACAGCTCCTACCGGAGCGCCTTCCGTACCCTGGGTGACATCCCACTCGCTATGGTGGAGAAGGGGAAGATCACGCCGCTCAAGGACGACTACTTGCCGCGGCGTGACGACCGGGAGGTGACGATCCAGGCGGCGTTCGAGGAGCGGGTAATCCTGACTTACTACTACCCCGGCATGCACCCTGACCTGATCGACGCGCTGGTGGACCATGGCTACAGGGGGATCGTCATCGCCGGCACTGGGCTCGGCCACGTGAACCGCAAGATCTACCCGGCGCTGGAGCGGGCCCGCGATGCCAGGGTGCAGGTGTACATGACGCTGCAGACTCTCTGGGGCTTCGTTCAGATGCACGTCTACGAGACCGGACGCGAGATCCTCGGGCTCGGCGTGATCCCACTGGCCAACATGTTACCCGAGGTGGCCTACATCAAGCTCGGCTGGGCCATGGGCGTGCATCCCGATGACCCCGAGGCGGTTCGCGAGTTCATGACTACGCCCATCGCTGGCGAGATCACTGACCGGGAACCGCACGACGGATACCTGATTCTCCAGGGCGGCGTGCCGGAGGTACAGGAGTTCTTGGGGAAGGTGTGGAGATGACCAAAGGGGAATGGCAAGCGGCTTCGCCACTCGGCGGCGCCGGGCTCGAGGGCGAGCTGGGCAAGCCACGCTCGGAATGGACGCTCGACGATCTAGTGGATGTGGTGACCGAGCGGCGCATACGGCTGGTGAGCCTCATGCACGTGGGCGGCGACGGCTGGCTCAAGACGCTGGATTTCGTGCCCCAGAGCATCGGCCACTTCCGGGACATCGTCCAGGCCGGCGAGCGGGCCGACGGCTCGAGCCTCTTCGCCGGTATGGGAATCCCGGCGACGGCCTCGGATGTCGTGTTACAGCCGCGCGTGGAGACGGCCTTTCTGGACCCGTTCGCTGCTCCGCCGACGCTGGTGCTGAGGTGCGGGCACGCCGGTCGCGATGGGGAGCTGCTGCCGCAGTCGCCGGACACCATCCTGCGGCGAGCCGGCGAGCGGGTCTGGCAAGAGACAGGGATCGAGCTCTGGGCGCTGGGGGAGGTCGAGTACTTCCTGGGCAAGCGCTGGGACGAGACCGACATCTACGGTGCCGACGACCGGGGCTACCACGCCAGCTCGCCGTTCGTCTTCGGGGAGGCGTTGCGGCGTGAGGCGCTCGCGCTGCTGGCCGATATCGGGGTGCCGGTCAAGTACGGTCACAGCGAGGTCGGCTACATCGAGGCGAAGGAGACGGAGGGTGTCATCTGGGAGCAGCACGAGATCGAGCTGGCGCTCAGCCCTTTACCCGAGGCGGCAGACGGGATCCTGCTTACCCAGTGGGTGCTGCGCAATCTCGCCCAGCGTAAGGGAATGCGTTGCACGATGGACCCGATGATGCTCGAAGGGCACCCGGGTAACGGCCTGCATTTCCACTTCGCTCCGGTGCAGGGTGGCTGCCCCCTCGAGATCGAGCGCGAGGACGGCAGCCTGTCTGAGCCGGCGCGCTGGCTGATCGCCGGCCTGGTGCAGATGGGCGCAGCGTTGATGGCTTTCGGCAATCGTGTCGAGGGCTCGTTCGCCAGGATCCTTCAGGCCAAGGAAGCTCCCTGCAGCATCGTGTGGGGGAAGTACGACCGCAACGCGCTGATCCGACTGCCGGTGGTGGCCACTGACGCGCAGGGCCGCGTGGTCACGCCGCCGACGGTGGAGTTCCGGCTGCCGGACGGCTCCGCGTTGCCTCACCTGCTTCTGGCCGGCGCCGCGCTGGCGATGATTCACGGTCGCGAGACCCAGGATCTCGACGACCTCCTGCAGCGAACCTCGGCAGAGGAGGCAGCGGCCCGCGGGGCCGGGGCGACGCGCCTGCCGCGCAACTTCGCCGAAGTCGCCGACGCATTGCAGCGCTACCGGGGCACGTTGGAGTCGGGTGGGACGTTCCCGGCAGCCTTGCTCGATCGTTTGCTCGCCGTGCTCAAGCGCTGAGGGCGAGCCGTCGAAACTGAGGGGCTCGGGTTAGTGGCGTGGCTGGGGAGCCCTCGTCAGGCTCCCCAGCGCAGGCCAGACGTGGCAGGGGTTCAGTTCGTCGCGAGGACGTAGCCGTTCCAGATGCCGCCCAGGTTGTGGATATGCAGCTTGAACGGGCCCGTCCAGCGAGGCGTCCAGATCAGGATGCAGTGGTCCGTGTAGTCCGTGTCGGAGTCGATGAGGTTGTCGTTCTCGTCGAAGACGTAGCAGTCGAGATCGGTGTCGCCGTCGCCCACCACCTCGATGATCGCGGACTCGCCGCCACGGAAGGTGAACGTGAAGATATCGGTGGTGTGTGCGAGCACCCGGTCGGGATGCACTATCGGACCTCCCAGGAGGCCCTTCTCCATCGACCCCTCCAGCTCGGCGATCATCGCCAGGACGTTTTCGTCGTCACCGGCTATCTGCCGCGCCGCGGAGAGGAGTTCGGCCACGGTTAGGCTGGGCGGCGTCGACTTCTCGAGGGATGGGTCGCCGGCCTCGGCACCCTCATGGGCCTTCTGTTCCCGGTCGAGTGCCGGTTCACGGTAAGGTGTCGCCACCAGGATGCGAGCGGCGGCAAGGAACGGCTCGGGCGTTTGCGTGCGGTGCCCGTACACCGCGAGCTGGCGGGCGAGCGCGACGTCTTGCACCGCGAGCACCTCGGGTGTCGTCTCAGTCGGCTCAGTCGCAACGTTGCCCTGCTTCGCGCCTTTCTCCTGAGCGAACCCGGCGTTGGCACCTACGCTCACCTGCGCCGTGAGCGCGACAAACAGTGCAACCGCCAGTCTGGAGCACCGATCCAGCTTCGGCATCATCGTCCCTCCTTTTGTGCTCTCAGCGAGCGTGTGAACTCAGTCTACATCCTGCGGGCCGGGTGATTCGGCGATCTGCCGGACGCGCGTTTGGCGGTCTTTCGCGTAACGAGAGACGACCTGCGCGGCCTTGGGGTCCGAGATCTGTTTCAGGGCCAGAGCCGCTGTCGCGCGGACCTGCTCGTCCCAGCGCCGGCGGAACGAGAGATGTCGTCTCTGCTTGAGGACTCTGGCGAGCGTGTCGATGGCCGAGGCCTGTCCGAGTTCTCCCAGTGCCTGGCAGCAAGCGATAACGACCTTCGGCTCTTCAGTCTCGTCTAGGATCGAGACGATGGCGTCTACAGCGGCGGCAGATCGGAGGTGCGCCAGGCTGCGGATCGCCCCCTTGGCCACGGTCGGTTCGTCATCACGAACCAGGGGCAGGATGATGTCGATGAGAGAGTCGTCCCGCAGCCGCTCGAAGAGACGGAACGCCGCGCGGCGCAGCTTGGGGCTGGCGTCTCCCAGGCTGTGGGCCAGCTCGTCCCGCACATCTCGAGTGACCGTATCGATGACCTCCAGGATGCGGAAGCGCTGCTCGACGGTGACCTCCGTCGCCAGCGCCCGTCTGAGCTGCTCGCCGGCATCCGCGTCCAGCTCGGCCAGCAGTCTGGCAGCCATGAGCCGGACCCTGAAGTTCTTTTCGTCTTTTATGACATCGATGAGCAGCGGAATACCGGACCGGCCCAGGGCGCCGGTGACCTGGGCAGCTCTCTCCTGGCGATCGGGTTGACCCGATCTGAGGTCGTCCTTCAGCAGCTCCTGGGCCGTCGCGTCGAGCTTGCGGTCCAGGATGCGGGCGAGGCTCTCGCTGGCACGACCCGCGTGTTCCAGTTCACTCTGGCGGGCCCTCACCTCCAGAAGGGCGCGGCTGGCGATCCCGTGGTCGGCAAACTGCACCGCGGAGCCCGCCATGTTGTGAAGCAGCGAAGAAAGCTCCTGCAGCACTCTCGCATCCGCCTCGGTCGAGAGCGTCGTGAGCAGAGGATCCACCGCGAGTTCACTGAACTTGTGCTGCAATCCCAAGATCAAGCCGTCGTAGAGGGCGCGGCACGCCAGGATCGTCATCTCCCGATCATCGGGATGCTGTTCCTGGAAGTCTTCGAACAGGCGTCGAAGTACGCGCCTGACCAGCTTGTGCTCACCCTTGACCAGGAGTTCTTTGCCGAACTTCGGAAGGGCATCGCGCAACGCCTCTGTGGGTTCCTCCAACATCTGCTCGGTCAGCTCGGCCGTGGCATCCTCCTCTGCCTCCTCCTCGATCTCCAGCTCGAGTGAACTCAGCAGGCTCTCCACTACACCTAGCGCGTACTGCCGCTGATTTAAGGCGAGGTGCTGGAAGCCCCGCTGCCGCGCCAAAGCGTCCCAGAAATCCGCCTCGCTGCCGGAGGCCGGAGGCTCGCGCAGCGCGTCGACGAAGCTCAACAGCTCGGCCAGAGGGATGTTCCTGGCGAAGGTGATACTCGTCAGTCCTATGGAATCCATGAGCTCGACCAGACTGGCGACCAGAGGCGCGAACCCGGTGGCATCGAGCTTGGCGCCGTTGACCAGCAGCGACCGGTCGGTTGCCGCGAGAGTCAGCGACTGATGATTCCGCAGGACTCCCTGCAAGGCGGTATGCAGCTGCTCGAGGGAGCGCGAGACCGGCTTGCTGTCCAGAGGATACAGCTTGGCGTTCTGGGCCGCGCCCTGAGCGGTCGGACTGCCGCTCGCCCCTTCTTCCTGCGCAGGCGCGAGTAGCGCACCTGCCGCAGCTCGATGTGACGCAGCCCGTGCTCAAGTGAGAAGTTCCTCCAGAAACCCTGGTCAATCGTCTCCGGTCTCAGCTTGCCCAGCGCCATCAACAGGGCTCGTAGCTCGTCTGGCGTGACGCCGCGCCGAAAGACGATGCCCTGCAGCTCACAGCGGGTGAGTAACTCGAAGAACGAGCCGGCCAGCATGCTGTACCTGGAGACGTCCAACCTCTGGCCGTTCACCAGCAGGAAGCGTTGAGCGTGAGAGAGGTGCAAGTGCTCGTTCTTCTCGAGAATCGCCTCGACGGCCTGCCTGACCTCGCGCAGCGCCTCCGCGATCGGTCTGCTGTCCGGTGGGTAGAGCTGGATATTGCGTACCGCGGACATGAACGTGCGCAGAACGTAGGGAACCCTGGGGATGCTCTGCGGCTCGAGTTTGCGCTCCGCCTCGAGTTCCTCTGCCAGCAACTCCCCGGTGAAATCGACCGCCTCCTTGGCGTCGAAAACCGTCTCGTCGAAGGTGAGCTGGATCTGCTCGTACCTGCGAGCCTTCTCCTGGTTCGCCGAGCGCTTGAAGTGGTAGGCAAGCAATGAAGCCGAGGGGAGGAGCCGCCTCTCGTAGAGGCTCTCCTGGTATTGGCCAACCTCCTCATGCAGCGCTTGGCGCCGATCCCCGTCGATCGTCCCGTAGCTGATCTCCAGCACGCGCTTGCTGAGGAAGCGCATGATCTCGTCGTTGATCTGAAAGTCGAGGCTCACCAGCCCCAGCGCTTCAGCGCGGTCGAGGAACTCCAGGACCCTGCTCTCGTCAACCTCCGAACTGCCGGCCAGAACGCTGACCGAGAGGTCATCCCCCAGGGTGGAGGCACGTTCGAGCAATGCCCGGCCCTCCTGGTCCAGGGCGGCGATCTTCTGCATGACGATCTCTTCCAGAGACCGCGGCAGGTAGCCTTCCTCCAGGGGCTCGATCACCCACTCCTGGCCGACCCCTGGGTGATCTCGACCAGGTCGTTCTCGAAGCCGTCCGGCATCCTGAGGCGCGGAAACACCGCCTTCAGGTACTCCCCGATTCCCTCTCGACCCAGCGGCCGCAGCTTGACGCTACGAATGCCCAAGCTGTGCTGGTATGCCGAGCAGAAGCGCTCGAGCGGTGAGGCTTGCTCCTCGCCGCCCAGCCTGAGAGTCTCGACCGATGAGCCGCAAACGAGGACTGTGTGTTCCTGCCGCTGCGCCAACACGCGCAGGAGCAACAGGGTAGCCTCATCGGCGAAGTGCAGGTCGTCGATGATCAGGACCAGCGGCCGAAAGTCGGCGAGCGGGGGCAAGATCTGGGTCAGCGTAGCGAAGATCCCATGCCTCAGGGTGCGGTCGCCTCCATCGGTCAATGGCGGCCCGGCCTCCCCGAGCTGAGGGAGGATGTGCCCCAGGTAGCCGACCTGCTCCTGGGTCAGCCCTGCCAACAGTTCCGACCCCTTGTCCTCACGCTGGTTGAGCAGCCCCAGCAGAATCCGACTCGCCAGGTAATAGGAGCGATATGCCTCCTGCTGCTCACCGACCACCTTGGTTACACAGAAGGTGTCGTCCCCGGCCAGGTTGCGGCGCACCGCTTCCAGGAAAGTCGTCTTCCCCATTCCAGGCGCGGACTCGAGGACCAGAAACTGGCTCTCACCGCGAGTGACCCTCTCGAGCGCGCCGGAGATCACCGCCATCTCCTCGTCACGCCCCGTGATGCCCGTGGCCTTCAGCCGGTAGAGCGCTGTCTTGGGAAAGACCTTCTGCGGGTCAACCTCCGACGCGCTCGCCACCTGGTTGCGGCCTGACTGCTTGGCATGGAACAGGGCCGTGTCGGCGGCCTGAAACAAGCCTCTGCTGCTGGCGGCGTCCTCCGGCGCCGTCGCGAAACCGATGCTCAGGCTGATCGGGACGCTGACGTCGGCCTCGCGCAGGCGGAAGGGCCGATCGCGGGCCCGCTGCAGCACGCGGTCAGCCATCTCCCGTGCCCCCCTACGCCCAGCTTTGGGCAAGAGCAGCATGAACTCATCGCCGCCGTAGCGGACCGGTAGGCCATGCTCGCCAACCACCTCCTTGAGCAGGGTCGCCATCCAGGTGAGCGCCTGGTCGCCGGTCTCGTGCCCGTGGGTGTCGTTGATCTGCTTGAACTGGTCGAGGTCGATCATCAGCAGGGAGAGGGGGTAGTCGTCATCGCTCTCCCAGCGGACCTTGTGCTCCAGATAGCTCAGGAAGAAGCGCCGATTGTGGATGCCGGTGAGCTCGTCCTCGAAGATGAGGCGCGAGGGGTCCTTGCCCACATACTCCAGTAGTTCGACGAAGTCGCTGTACGGCATGCCGTTAGCCAATGCAGGGAGCCAAGGCTCCCTCGTCGCTAATCGTCGTCAGAGCTCCCAGCCAGGCACGGCTGCTTGCGGTCGGGGAACTCTGAAGCGCACGGGATCCGAGGCGGGGCTCGTCGGGGACAAATCGCTGAGCCCGTGCAAAAGCCCATGTCGAGTGGGGAACGGGCAGGACAGGCGAGGGATCCTCCACCGGTCGTCCCCGGCGGCCTAATAAATTAGAATAACTGGACTTGCAGCGCAATCTTCGCCGCTGCGTCCGTGCCTGGAAGTGGCTGAATCGGCTGGGCTCTGGAGTCCCGCAAGCGGCGCTTCCTAGCCCGACTTCCGGACCTCCAGGCATTCCCTTAACTTCGCCAGGACTCTACCCCGTCTGGCTCCAGGATCGGCTCCGGAAGCGAGATCGCCGATTTGGATCCCCGGTCGGACGAGGTCTCTTCCCGGGGGCGGCAGCAGGTGTGTGTGGCCGGTCCCCACGCAGAGAGCACGGGAGCATCAGTGGAATAGAGGAGTCCAAAATGGTGGTATACCTGCGCGGTCATAGCTTCCTCACCCTGGAGGATTTCACGGCAGAGGAGATCTACCATCTCCTTGATCTGGCGATGTCGCTGAAGGCGGCGAAACACGGTGGCTACGAGGAGTCGAAGTTACAGGACAAGAACATCGCCCTCATTTTCGAGAAGACGTCAACGCGGACACGCTGCGCCTTCGAGGTCGCCGCCTACGATCAGGGCGCTCGTGTGACCTACCTCGAGCCCACTGGCTCGCAGATCGGTCACAAGGAGTCGGTCAAAGACACCGCGCGCGTCCTCGGACGCATGTACGACGCCATCGAGTACCGCGGCTTCGGCCAGGCCGTGGTGGAGGAGCTTGCCGCGTATGCCGGCGTCCCGGTCTACAACGGCTTGACCGACGAGTATCACCCCACCCAGGTGCTCGCCGACTTCATGACGATGGAGGAGCACACGGAGAAGGACTTGAGCGACGTGGCCTTCTGCTACCTGGGCGACACGCGCAACAACGTTGCGAACTCGCTGCTGGTGGGTGGGTCGAAGCTGGGGATGGATGTCCGCTTGGCGGGACCCCAGTCGTTGTGGCCGGCGTCCGACCTGGTGGAGCGCTGTCGTGCTTATGCCGAGGAGAGTGGTGGCAAGATCCTGACGACCGAGAGCCTCGAGGAGGGCGTGACGGGCGTGGATTTCCTCTACACCGATGTCTGGGTTTCGATGGGCGAGCCGGAATCGAGATGGGCGGAGCGAATCGAGCTGCTCAGGCCGTACCAAATCAACCGGCAAGCGTTGGAGCTGACGGGTAATCCCTCGGTCAAGTGCCTGCACTGTCTGCCGGCCTTCCACAATCGTGAGACGAAGGTCGGCCAGGAGATCTATCAGAAGTTCGGTCTGGACGGCATGGAGATGACTGAAGACGTATTCGAGTCCGAGCACTCCATCGTCTTCGATCAGGCGGAGAACCGGCTACACACGATCAAGGCCATCCTCGTAGCGACTCTGGGAGACTGACCGGCCTGACGCTGGAGGGCTAGATATGCGTGATCTGTCTTACCTTGGGCTCAAGAACCTCGGCGCGGTTCATCATAACCTCTCGACCCCGGCCCTCTACGAGGAGGCGATCCGCCGCCGCGAGGGCTGGATCGCTCATCTCGGGCCACTCGTTGTTCGGACCGGCCAGTACACTGGCCGCTCGGCAGAAGACAAGTTCATCGTTCGCGAGCCGTCGAGCGAGGACAAGATCTGGTGGGGGAAGCAGAACCGGCCGATCGAGCCGGAGTACTTCGACAGATTGCTGATCCGCCTCCAGGCTTACCTGCAGGGTCGAGACATCTTCGTGCAAGATTGCTACGCGGGCGCCGACCCCGAGTACCGTCTGCGGGTGCGCGTCATCACGGAGAGCGCCTGGCACAACCTCTTCGTTCGGAACTTGTTCATTCGCGAGCTCGACCCGGAGGTTCTGGCACGCTTCGAGCCCGAGTTCACGGTCATCCACTGCCCCAACTTCCAGGCGATGCCCGAGCAGGACTACACCCACAGCGAGGCGTTCATCGTTCTCAACTTCGTCAAGCGCCTGGTGATCATCGGCGGGACCAGCTATGCCGGCGAGATCAAGAAGTCCATCTTCACCGTGATGAACTACCTGCTTCCGCAGCGTGGCGTGCTCAGCATGCATTGCTCGGCGAACCAGGGGCGCGAGGGAGATACCGCGATCTTTTTCGGCCTGTCAGGCACCGGCAAGACGACGCTGTCGGCCGACCCCGACCGGGCCCTGATCGGTGACGATGAACACGGTTGGAGCGAGCGTGGCATCTTCAACTTCGAGGGTGGCTGCTACGCGAAGGTGATCCGCCTGTCGCGGGAGGCCGAGCCGGAGATCTACGAGACGACCCGGCGGTTCGGCACCATCCTCGAGAACGTGACCGTCGACCAGCAGACACGGCGCCTAGATCTCGACGACGCCTTGCTGACGGAGAACACTCGGGCTGCCTATCCCATCACCCACCTGCCGAACATCGTGCGAGATGGGATGGGCGGGCACCCGAGGAACCTCATCATGCTGACAGCCGATGCCTTCGGCGTCCTGCCGCCGCTCGCCAGGCTGACCCCGGCCCAGGCCATGTACCACTTCCTCTCCGGTTACACCGCCAAAGTCGCGGGCACGGAACGGGGTGTCACGGAGCCCTCCGCGACGTTCTCAGCGCTGTTCGGGGCCCCGTTCATCGCGCTTTACCCGGGCGTGTACGCCAGGCTTTTGGGCGAGCTCATCGCCAAGCACGATGTGGACTGCTGGCTGGTCAACACCGGGTGGACCGGCGGTCCGTACGGCGTCGGCGAGCGGATCAGGATCGCTTACTCCCGAGCCGCGGTGCGGGCGGCCCTGTCAGGCGCCCTCGATGATCTGCGATTCGAGCCGGACCCGATCTTCGGTATCGCCGTGCCCCAGCGCTGTCCCGGTGTGCCCGACGAGGTTCTGCAGCCGCGCCAGACCTGGGTGGGCAAAGATGCCTACGATGCGCAGGCGCGGAAGCTAGCTGGCCTGTTTGTCCAGAACTTCAAGGAGTTTGCGGAGGAAGCGGATCCGCAGGTTCGTGAGGCCGGGCCGAGGCTGGGTTGAACGCGGCGCGCCGATGATGGAAGCGAAGGGTTCACCACGGATCGTGCGCCTGGCGTGGGGACGCCTCGAGGTCGAAGGCCGCGATGCTTCATACAAGGATGCCAAGCTCTTTCCGGGAGGCTCCCGCGAGTGGAACTGGAATGAGACGGGTACGCAGCACCGCCCGGGGATCCAGCCGGCGGACGTCGAGGAACTGCTTGAGCACGGGGCGCAGGTCGTCGTGCTCTCACAGGGCATGTACGGGCGGCTTCAGGTCTGCCCGCAGACACTAACTCTACTAGAAGAAAGAGGCGTAGCCGCCCACGCCTTGCCGACCGAGGAAGCGGTCCGCCTCTACAATGAGCTGATCGAGACGGAGCAGGTGGGCGGGCTCTTCCACACGACTTGCTAGCGTTGTCGCCGCCCCTCTAGGACCTTCGGGTTTCGCGCCATGGTGCCGTGCGAATCCGATGGCAACCCCAAAGCAACACTCCGAGCGAAGACCCTTGCGCCTCCCGCCGTTCGGGGCGAGCGTAGAGGCGAACTCGCCCGCTAGCGCCCTTGCGACCGGCGCGTCGGCCCTGCCAGCGCGATCGAGAGCCCGGGAAGGAGAATCGCATGCGCACCCTGATCAACAAGGTTCTGGCCTTGTTCGGCGTCGTGGTCATCGTGGTACCGTCGAGCATGCAGGAGGACTTCTGGGTTCTGTTCATCGCCGACCTGCTCGGCATCGCCCTCATCACCGTCGGCGTCTGGGGCCTCGGCAGTCGCTTGTTCCCCGATCGGCGAGTCTACGTGGGGCTGCGATCCGAGGTTGATCAGTTCATCAGCCTCGTGCGCAAGCTGAACGTCTCGAATTCCCGAAGCGCGCTTGAGGCATCCACCACCGTCGACAGTACGAAGGTTGAGCGCTTCCGGCTGGACGCGTGCTCTAGACTCCCGGTTCCAGTCCCGTCAATGCATCTCGTGCTGCTCGATAGAGCATCTCTGCCGTTTCCCACATCGGCCAGCTCAGAACGCCCAACGAGTCGTCCACGTAGGTGACGCTGCGCATGCCGTTGAGCACGCAGGTCACGCCGGCCGTGCTGGCCACCGCCCACAGCGCTTTGCGCGAGAGGCTCTCGGCTCGCCGCTCTTGCGGCAGCAGCGGATCGATCGCTGCGCTCAGCAGGGCGTTCAGAGCCTCCGACTTCTCGCCGGCCTGCCGGCGCAGCTCGTGCAGCAAGTCCTCCAGCTCGGGAAGGTAGCTGTCACGCCAGTCGATCCAGCGGGTCGCCAGGCCACCTTCAAGTTGGCGGTCGAGCACGCTGAGGATCGTGCGT
>JBDHKG010000089.1:0-14908 GCA_039586495.1 Gemmatimonadota bacterium
AGCTGCGCCAGGCGGGGGATACCACGCCGATCCTGATGCTGACGGCCAAGAGCCAGGAGATCGACAAGGTCCTCGGCCTCGAGCTGGGCGCCGACGACTACCTCACCAAGCCTTTCAGCCCCCGTGAGCTGCTCGCCCGCGTGAAGGCGCTACTGCGGCGCGCGAAACCCGCGGACGCGCCGCCGCTCGAGCGGTATCGCTTCAACGATGTGGAGGTCGACTTCAAGGGTTACGAGGTGACCAAGGGCGGTGAGCCCGTGGAGCTCACTACCAAGGAGTTCGCCTTGTTGCGACTGCTCATCCACCACAGGGACGAGGTGCTGCGGCGCGACGTGATCCTCGACCAGGTCTGGGGCGATGACTGGGATGTCTTTCCGCGCACTGTCGACACCCATATCGCTAACCTGAGAAAGAAGCTCGAGGACGATCCGGCGGATCCCAGGTACATCGTCAACGTGCGTGGTGTCGGTTACAAGTTTGTGGCCGATCGCCCTTAACCATTTCTTAACACTCGCTCAACCAAGGCTTCAATCATCCTCGGACGTGTTCCCGTAGATTCGACTCAGGAACTTCAATCGGGACCGCTTCGAAGGAGTGATGACTCATGAAGGCGCATCGTTTAATGGCAACGGTTTTGGCATTTGCGCTGGTGTGCGCTGCACATGCCTACGGTCAGCAGACAGCCCAAGAGCTCTACCAGGCTGGCCTGTATCAGGAGGACGTAAGGGGTGATCTCGACCGGGCAATTGAGCTCTATCGACAGATCGTGGCCCAGCACGCCGACGTCCGGGCGGTGGCCGAGAAGGTGTTGCTGCAACTGGGAAGCTGCTAAGAGAAGCTCGGTCGCACAGAGGCTACTAATGCCTACGAGCGCCTGCTGAACGAGTATGCCGATCAGAGTGAGGCCGCGGCAGAGGCGCGTGCGCGCTTGGCGGCCCTTGAGCGCGCGGTCCGAGCCGCGGAGGACGTCCGTATCACAACGCGCCGCGTGTGGTCCGGAGTGAACGCCGGCGCACACGATCCGACACCCGATGGCAAGTACCTCGTTTGGGGCGACTTCCAGGGAACCATGAACCTGGCGCTCCGGGAGATCGCCACAGGGAAGAACCGCTACCTCACGCACGACTCGCGATACACGCCCACCTGGGCGTATGCGTACAGCGGGAGAGCGTCGCCCGATGGCAAGTGGGTGGCGCACGGCTACGGCGAGCAATTTCAGGGCGGGAGTCTGCGCGTCGTGGGAATAGACGGTGAGAACCTTCGCGAGCTTGTGAGAGAGAAGGGCTGCTGGATCCAGCCGCACAGCTGGACCTCGGACGGCAAGCAGATCGTTGCGCGCTGGGACTGCTGGTCCGAGGCCAACCCGCAAGGGACGTTCAAGATAGTGCTGGTGTCGGCGGCCGATGGAACCATGCGGGTCGTGCACGAGCTCCCGAGCATGCGGTACGGCTATTCATCGTGGCTCTCCCCGGACGATCGGTATCTCGTCTACGACGGCCCGGTCGAGCAGGACGACGGGAACGAGGATATTTGGCTGCTGCCGCTCGATGGGGGTGAGAAGGCTCGCCTCATCCAACATCCGGCCGACGATCGTCTGCTCGGCTGGGTGCCGGGAACAAACCACATAGTATTCCTGAGCGATCGAGATGGCACGTGGGATCTGTGGGCCGCTTCGATCCGCGACGGTGCGATTCGGGAACCGCCTCGTAAGGTCCAGCGCGATATGGGCGAGGTGGAGGCCGTGGGATTCAGCGAGAGCGGATCCTTCTTCTACAGTGTGTTCACTCGGTGGTTTACGACCAGTATCGCGCCCTTCGATGTGGCTACCGGGAGGGCAAATCTGGATCACGCGACTCCGTTGCTGGGGTCGAATCGTAACCCCCATTGGTCACCCGACGGTGGCTACCTCGCGTTCGTCACTGAATCGGAGCTCACGGAGGGGAAGTGGGGCAGGCTCAACATCCGTCATCTGGCGACCGGTGACCAACGAGAGCTGGCCACCCATTTGCGCGTTCGTCGGGTCTGGGACTGGTCTCCCGACGGACGCTCCATCCTTGTTCTCGCCTGGGACGAGACACGGGACGACCCGGAGTACCGTGGTGCTGTGTACGCAGTGGACGTGTCCAGCGGAGAAACCACTGCGTTAGTGGACTTTCCCGAAGCTGCCGGCAGCGGGATGTCGGCGGTCTGGTCTGCTGACGGAAGGGCGATCATCTACGCGGTGAACAGCGAGAGCATACGGCAAGGTCGGCTCGTGCGTCGCGAACTCGCTTCCGGCGACGAACGCGAGCTCTATCGGGATTCCCTTCTCGACCCCGAACCCCTGGAGTTCTCTCCTGACGAACGCCATCTCGTGTTTGCCATCGATGATTCCCTCAACGCCGTGGGAGGCGGTGGGCTCGGGATTCTAAACCTCGAAAGCGGGGCCGCAGGGCGAATCGTCGCGAGTGGCGACTTCAACATCGGCGAGCCAAGAAGTGTGGCCTGGACGCCGGACGGAAGATACGTCTTGTATTCCGAGATCGTACACGAGGACGAGTGGCGGACCCACGTGTGGCGCGTCGCGGCTCGCGGCGGCGAGCCCGAGCATCTCTGGACAATGGCGCAAGGCAAGTATGGCGGCTGGTTCGAGCTGAGCCCCGACCACCGGCAGATCGCACTGACAACGTACACCCAGGAAACAGAGATCTGGGTGATGGAGAATCTCAAGGAGGTGCTGGAACAGGAGCCGTAGGCTGCTCGAGTCAAGTCCAATCCGATGGAGATGAGAAGCCCCGCAGCTTCCACCTGTACCGCTTGGACTCGGTCGAGATATATGTGATGGAGAACCTGGCGGCGCCGCTGAGCGGCGCAGAGCGATGCCTCGAGAGGTTACTTACGCCGAAGCGCGCAGCATGGTGCGTGGAAGAAGTCCTGGAACGTCAGATCTGTAGATCCCGATGTTTGAACTCGGCCTGGTCATGACACAGGAGTTGGTCGTCTCCGCCCCAGAAGCGGTCGCTGTGCTGTGCCTTCTCCTCATCAGCGTCCTGCCCGCTCTCGTTGTAGCGCCGATCATCTTTGCGGCAATGGCGGTTGAATGCATCCACTGTGGGCAGACAGCCCATCACTGATCAGCGAAGGGAGCGAAGGATCGTTAAGCGGTATCGTGTCGTCCCGTTCTTCCTCACCTTCGCGCTGACGTGGGTCTCGGCTGCTCACGGTCAGCAAACGGCCGAAGAGCTCTAGCAGGCTGGCCTCTTCCAACCTCTACCAGGAGGAAGTCCCAGGGTAACTTGGATAGCGCCATACACGACGCGTTAGGCTGGGAAGATCAAGGTGGCCTGATCAGCGACTTCCTGCCTGAACAGAGGTAGCTGCCCCAGCCGTTCTGACGCCGTCGCTGCTTGCGACTACCGGGCTCGCCAAGGTATCCTCACGGAGCCATGGCGAGCCCGGTTCTTTCCCGAGAACTGCTAAGGGAACTCCGCCGCATCGTGGGCAAGGGCAACGTGCTCACGGAAGCGGGGGATCTGCTGCCCTTCGAGTCCGACGCGCTGACCGCCTACCGGGCGACACCCGCCGCCGTCGTCTTCGTCCACAGCACCCAGGAGATCCAGCAGGTCGTCGCGTTGCTTCACGGCGCCGGGATCCCGTTCGTGCCCCGGGGCGCCGGCACTGGCCTCTCCGGCGGGGCGCTCGCGGACGGTGCTCGAGCTCTCGCGCCTGAACCGGATCCTCTGGATCGATGACGAGAACCGGCGGGCTCGTGTGCAGCCGGGCGTCATCAACATGCAGCTCAACGAGGCGGTGGCGGCCTACGGGCTCACGTACGCGCCCGACCCGGCCAGCCAGACCGTGTCCACGCTGGGCGGCAACGTCGCCGAGAATGCCGGCGGCCCCCACTGCCTCAAGTACGGCGTCACCACCAACCACATCCTCGCCGCGAGCGTCGTGATGCCGGACGGCTCGCTCGTGGAGCTGGCGGGACCCGGGAGCCCGGGGTACGACCTGCTGGGCCTGTTCGTCGGTTCGGAGGGCACGCTGGGCGTCTGCAGCGAGATCGAGGTGCGCCTGGTACCCCTTCCCGCAGCTGTGGAGACCATCCTCGCCCACTTCGATGAGATCGAGGACGCCGGCCGCGCGGTCTCCGCGATCATCGCCGCCGGCATCGTGCCCGCTGCACTTGAGATGATCGACCAGAACACGATCAAGGCGGTCGAGGCGTCAACCTTCGCCGCGGGGTTCCCCACTGATGTCGCCGCCTCACTGATCGTCGAGCTCGATGGCCCGCACCGTGGGCTCGCTCATCAAGCCACCGAGGTCGAAACACTGCTCAAGAAGAACGGCGCGCGTGAGGTGGCGCGGGCGGCGAACGAAGTGGACCGGGAGAAGTTCTGGAAGGCACGCAAGTCGGCGTTCGGTGCCATGGGCCGCATCGGCTCCGACCTCCTGGTCCAGGACGCGACGGTACCGCGCAGCCGCCTGCCCCAGCTGCTGGCCCGTGTCTTCGAGATCGCCCGCGAGTACGATCTCACGATCACGAACGTCTTCCACGCCGGCGACGGCAACCTTCATCCCAACATCCCCTTCGATCGTCGTGACGAGGGGATCCTGGAGCGCATCCGAGCCGCCAGCCGCGAGATCATGCAGGCGTGCGTGGCGGCGGGCGGCACCATCACCGGCGAGCACGGCGTCGGGATCGACAAGGGGCAGTACATGCCGCTCATCTATTCCGACGCCGATCTCCAGACGATGCGCTGGGTGAAGCAGGTCTTCGACCCGGCGGGGCTCTGCAACCCCGGCAAGCTCTTGCCGCCTGAGCGGGAGCCCGCGGCCGCAGCCGAGGGTTTCCAGGCCGGGCCGACGCGCGATCGGCGGGGGAAGAGCATCGCCGCGTTTATCGAGTCGGAGTTCGGCTCCGATTGCCTGGCGGACGATCCGGGCGCGTTCGCCATCGACGGCCGTCCGGCTCAGGCCGTCGCCACGCCCGGGTCCGTCGAAGAGCTCTGCGAGCTCCTGAGGCTGGCCTCCAGCTCGGGCTGGACCGTGGTACCCGCAGGGCGCGGCACGTGGCTGGCGACCGGTCGCCCGCTCCAGCACCCAGACCTCGTGATCAGCACCCTGCGCCTGAACGGGGCGGTTCACCATCACCCCGAGGACCTCCTGGCCACGGTAAAGGTCGGCCTCTCACTCGCGGATCTGAACGCCGCGCTGGCCGGGTCACGCCAGTGGTGGCCGCTCGATCCCCTCGGCGACGGGACTGTGGGTGGCACGATCGCTACTGGAGCGGCGGGCCCGCTGGCGGCGCTCTACGGCACACCCCGCGATCTCGTGCTGGGGCTGACCGCGGTCCTCGCCGACGGCCGGGTCGTGAAGGCGGGTGGCCGCGTAGTGAAGAACGTGGCCGGCTACGACATGGTCAAGCTGTATACCGGGAGCTGGGGCACGCTGGGCATCATCACGGAGGCGCACCTGCGCCTGCATGCGCGGCCGCACGCGGATCGCTCTCTCGTCGTCAAGGCCCGGCGTCCGAACGAGCTGGCGGCGTTCGCGCGAGCGCTGAGCGGCAGCGGTAGGCTCGCGCCGGCGGCGGCAGAGATCGTCTCGCCAGAGGCGGCGACGGTGTTTGGCCCGGAGGGCGAGGAGTGGTGGATGGCCGTGCGCTGGCTGGGCCATGAGCTGGCGGTGGATGACGCTCTGCGCGCTACGGAGGAGGAGGCGGCGCGCCGCGGTATCGCGCACGAGGCCGGTGCCAAGTTCTGGGGGCGCGTGGCGGAGATGGAGGGACACCTGCGCCCCGCGCTCACGGTGCGCGTCGATGTTCCACTGCGTGCCATGGACGAGCTGATTCGCCTGGCCGCGCCGTTCGCGGGTGGCCAGACCCCCGCCCTCATGGGTTCGCCGCTCCTGGGTCGGCTATGGATCTTCGTTTCGCCGTCTCTTTACGGTGCGGCAAGGGGCGAGCGGCTCTGGGCGTTGCGGGTCGAGGAACTGCGCCGCGAAGCGGGCGAGAGCGGCGGCTTCGTGCGCGTCGAGCGTGCTTCGCCGGCGCTGCGCGGCATTGTGGATCCTTGGGGCGACGCCGGCGCAGCGCTTGCCATCGATAGTGGAATCAAGAACCGTTTCGATCCAGAGGGGATACTGAAACCGGGGTTCTTCGTGGGAGAGCTGTGAGGTGCGGCGTGGGGTGGTGATGTGGGCGCCGCTCGCGAAGTGGGCGGCGCCGCTGGGCACGCTCATGACGATCGCCGGCTGCGTCTTCTATCAGCCGGTCGAGCCCTCTCTGGTCTGGCACCCGTTCGAGGCGACCGCCTACTGCGACTACGGGTTCACGGCGTCTGGTGTCTGGGTGCGGGAGGGAATCGTCGCCGCTGACCCGCGCGTGCTGCCGCTCGGCAGTGAAATCGACATCAAGCTGGACGGCGAGATTCTGGAGAAGTATCAGGTCATGGACGTCGGGAGCGCGATCAAGGGCTATATTATCGACATCTGGATGCCCACCTGCGAGGAGGCGGTCCGCTTCGGACGCCGCGAGGTCAAGGTGCGGGTCCGCAAGAGGGGGACGCTGCGCGGCTAGCCTGCACAACAAACGGGGGATCATCCAGCTTGAAGATCTACACGCGTAAGGGCGACTCGGGCGATACGTCGCTGTTCGGCGGTCAGCGGGTGAGCAAAGATGATCTGCGCGTGCAAGCCTACGGCAGCGTGGATGAGCTGAACAGCATGCTCGGCGTTGTCGTGGCCTCGCTGCCTCCGGAGCTGGAAGACTGGCGGGGCGCACTTCTGGAGATCCAATCCGACCTCTTCACTCTGGGCGCCAACCTCGCCACGCCCGAGACCGGTGCCGCGAGACCCAAGCACATACCCGACCTGCTGGAATCGCGGGTGACCGCGCTCGAAGGGTGGATCGACAAACTCGACGAGCAGCTCACGCCGCTGAGAGCCTTTATCCTCCCCGGCGGCACTGAATCGGCGGCGGCGCTTCATCTGGCGCGCAATGTCTGCCGTCGCGCTGAGCGCCGCGTGGTGGCGTTGGCCAGATGCGCCGAGCTGGAGCCTGTGATGCTGAAGTACCTTAATCGGCTGTCCGATTTCCTCTTCACGCTGGCCCGCGCCGCCAACGCGCGGCAGGGCATCCCCGACTCTGAATGGCATCCCGAACCCGAGCGATGAACATCACGCGCAAGCTGTTCGAGCTGAGCAACAAGGATGGCGATCCTATCCGCGGCGACGTCTGGGTCGGCGAGGAATCTCGACCCGGCACAGCCATCGTCATCTGCCACGGCTTCAAGGGCTTCAAGGATTGGGGCTTCTTCCCGTATCTCTCGGAGCAGCTCGCCCGGCGGACGCTCTATCCGGTCGTCTCGTTCAACTTCTCCGGCTCCGGGATCGGTCCCGACCTGGAGAACTTCACCGAGCTCGACAAGTTCGAGCGGAACACCTTCAGCAAAGAGCTGGACGACCTGGGGGTCGTGCTCGATGCGGCCGCAACCGGGGAGCTGCCCGGGCTTGATCCGCGCTTCACCTTCGGCCTGTTGGGGCACAGTCGCGGCGGCTGCACGGTCATCATCAAAGCTGCCGAAGACCCGCGCGTGGTCTGTCTCGTCACCTGGTCGGCCATCGCCTACGTGAACCGCTGGACGGACGAGCAAAAGCGGGAGTGGCGGCTCAACGGGCGCATCGAGGTGCTGAACGTCCGTACCGGACAGATGATGCCGCTGGGGCTGGAGCTGCTGGAGGATGTCGAGAGGAACCACGAGCGCCTCGACATCTTGGAGGCGGCGTCGCGGCTCAAATTGCCCTACCTCATCATCCACGGCGCACAGGACGAGTCGGTGAGCGTGGCCGACGGCGAGCGCATCGCCGAAGTCGCGCCCTCGATCAGGACACACTTCGAGCGTATCGAAGGCGCGGGCCACACGTTCGGCGCCGTGCACCCCTTTAAGGGCTCAACCGAGCACCTGACCCTGGTCGTTGATCTGAGCGCCGACTGGTTCGCAAAGCACCTGAACAAGTGACCGTTTGGATCGGTACCGCCGGCTGGACCATCCCGCGGGGCCACGCCGATCGCTTCCCCGGCGAAGGGCAGCACCTGGAGCGTTACGCCCGTGTCTTCAACGCGGTGGAGCTGAACAGCAGCTTCAAGCAAACCCATCGCCCTTCCAGCTACCGACGTTGGGCGGACCTGGTGCCCGTGGCCTTCCGTTTCTCGGTCAAGTTTCCCCGGGCGATCACCCACCAGAGACGGCTAGTCGATGTGGACGAGCCACTGGGCGAATTCCTGGAGGGCGTTAAGCAGCTCGGGGAGAAGCTGGGGTCGCTGCTCGTTCAGCTCCCGCCGAGCTTGACCTTCGACGCGCGCCTGGCGGAGGAGTTCTTGGGTCGCTTGAGGGACAGCTTCGCGGGCACGGTCGTGGTCGAGCCGCGCCATGCGAGCTGGTTCGCCAAAGATGTTGATCGGTTTCTCGCCGAGCGGCGACTGCCGCGGCTGGCGGCGGATCCCGCCCCGGCGGCGGGGGCGGATCAGCCGGGCGGCTGGAAGGGCGTCCTTTATTATAGGCTACACGGCACACCGGCCATGTACCGCTCACCTTACAGCCGCGAGTTCCTGGCCGTCCTGGCGACGCGTCTGCGCGAGGCGAGTGACGTTGAGCGCTGGGTGATCTTCGACAACACGGCCGAAGGGCAGGCGGTGCCGAACGCGCTGGACTTGCTGGAGCTGCTGGCGCCGCCCTAGCGTTACTGTCCGTTGGCTCAGTTGAACCTGCTTACCCACTGGCTGGGAGGACGCATGCCCGCGACGAGTGCCTCGCTCAGAACCCTCGCGTTCGTTCTCGCCTTCGCCGTGGCATCAGGGTGCTCGCCCCGCGGCGAGCAGCCAGCCGCGACCGACCCGGAGGCGCTGCAGGTGGCTGTAGGCGGCCTGCTGAGCGAGTCGGCTGAGGCCTGGAACGCCGGTGACCTGGACGGTTTCCTCTACTGGTACAAGAGCGGGCTGGAGACCACCTACATCGGCTCGAGCGGGCTGATTCACGGTTGGGATGCGATTCGAGCCCGTTACGCGCCCACCTTCGAGCCCGGCGCTGAACGCGATTCGCTGCGTTTCGAGGGTCTAAAGACGCGGCCCTTGGGCCCCGGCCTTGGATTGGCGACGGCGCGCTACGTGCTGTTCCGAGGAGACTCGATCACCTCAGAGGGTGTGTTCACGCTGCTGCTGGAGGAGACTCCTGAGGGTTGGAGGATCGTCCACGACCACAGCAGCGCCCTGGCTAACTGAGCTCTTTCTCGAGAGCTTCCTTTCTGACCCGTGCGGACGCCACCTGCTCGCGCAGCGCCGGCTCCTTGTACTTGCCGAATCGCTTGATGAGGTCGGCGTAGGTACTTAGCGCGAGTTCCCGGTGGCCCATCTGGATCAGGGCTGATCCCTTGTTGAGCAAGGCCCTGGCCGCCCGAATCCGTAGCACCGGATCGCCTGCTTCCCCCCACCGGCTCACGACCTCGTCCAGGACCGCGATCGCCTCGGCCTGCCGGTTGAGCTCAGCCAGGGCAATCCCCTTGTTCACCATCGCCTTGCCCACCGCCTCGCTCATGCTGGCTTCGGGATCGTCCGCGTAGCGGCTGACCAGCTCGTCCCAGACCGCGATCGCCGCCTCCAGTCGATCCAGCCTGGCCAGCCTGGCGCCTTTGTTGAACAGGGCCCGCACCGCGTTCTCCCGCAGCCCCAGCTCACGGGACCCGCCGGCCCGGCTCACCAGCTCGTCATAGACCGCGATCGCCTCCTCGGCCCGGCCCAGCTGGGCGAGGACGACGCCCTTGTTGAACAGCGCGCTGTTCACCCTCTGCTGCACGGCGGCCCGGTAGATCCTCTCCCGAGAGAGCGCGTCTCCGATATCCACGACCAGATCGTAGGCACGGAGCTCATCGTCAGAGTAATCTGCCAGGCCTGCGGCCGCGGCGATCATCGCGTCCATCAGGTGGCTCAGCTGCTCGTGTCCCAGCCTCCTCCTGGGAACGGCCGTAGCCGCGCTGATGGCATCGCGGTACTGCGATTGCTGCAACGCCTCGTCGACCTGGCTCAGCACCCCCTCAGCACCTGTCATCGACTTTCCCTTGGTCCAGCGCGCCCGTGCCTCGCGTGCCGACCCTATCCGTCACCTGGCGGTCGCTCCGATACTTTTGGGTTGGGCGTAATATACCCGTCCACGCAACCCTCTGACCATGTGCCACGTACCTGCCCATCACCAGCGGCCGCCGCGGGCGGTTTGCGGTGACGGGCTTGGCCGGGTAACGTGCTTTCTCGCGGTGTCTACAACTGGAGGTGACTATGTTTCTCCCGCTCGCGCTTGTAGTAGTCGCGGCTGTACAGTCCGGCGGCGCCGGCGTTCCGCCGGACACCGTGTACTTCACGCCCCAGGTCGGGCAACCCACCTTCGCGGTCCGCGAGCCCGTTCTGCGCATCAAGCCCGGGACGGTGCTCATCTCTAACACGATGTTCGGGGGCTACTACACCCAGGAGGGTGGCGCATTCCCCGGTGAGGTGGGCCCGATCTATGTCGAGGGGGCGACCAGCGAGGACATGCTGGTCGTCAAGATTCGAAGGCTCAGCCTCAATCATGACCTGGCTGCGGCCCGCCTATACTCCGATTTCGGCGGCCTCGCCAGCGATTCCCGCGTGCGACTGCTCAACGACCCGATACCGGAGCGCCGCTACGTCTGGCGCCTCGACCGCGAGAAGATGGCCGCCACCACCGAGCTCCCCGACAGCCGGATGCGCGAGGTCACCATCGACCTGCAGCCGATGCTCGGTCGTGTCGCCGTCGCGCCGCGCGGCGAGGAGGCGTTCGGGGCTCTCTGGCCGGGCGACTTCGGCGGCAACATGGACGCGCCGGAGGTTCGCGAGGGCGCGACCGTCTACCTGCCCGTCTTCCATGACGGCGCTTACCTCTATTTCGGTGACGCCCATGCGCGTCAGGGCCACGGTGAGGTGTCGGGCACCGGCCTCGAGACCTCGGTGGACGTCGTCCTGGAGATCGACCTGATCAAGGGCAAAGCCATCGACTGGCCGCGCATCGAAGATGCCGAGTACATCATGGTCGCGGGCAGCGCCCGGCCGCTCATCGACGCCTTCCGGTTGGCGCACGTGGAGCTGGTCGAGTGGCTGGAGGAGGACTACGGGTTCGGCCGCTGGGACGCCTACCAGCTCGTGAGTCAGGTGGTCGAGAGCACGGTCGCCAACATCGTGGATCCGGTGTACACCGTCGTGGCCAAGTTCCCGAAGCGCTATCTGCCGCAGTGATCGGGAGCGCGGCGGCGTGTCCGGGCTACTCCGGAACGGGTCGGGTTACCTGCTCGTACGGAAGGATGAGTTGGCCGTCATCCTTGTGTCAAACCGGGGCGCGCGCGATAGTACGTCGATGTCGGCGTGCAACACTGACTGAATGCTCAGTAGGCATGACATGACCTCCCGTTCTCTCTGGAACAGCCTTCGCCAGGCGGGCCTGGCCCGGGTGCTGCTGGTGTACCTGGGTGTGTCGTTCGCCGTTCTCGAGGCCGCCGACATCTTCACAGATCAGCTGGGGCTGCCCGGCTGGGTCTTTCCCGGCGCGCTGGTCCTTCTCTTGCTCGGCCTTCCCATCGTGGTGGGCACCACGCTAATGCAGGCCCGAGGCGTGCCCAGGCCCGAACCTTCTGCCGCGCCCCCGGATGTCGCGGATCGAGAGCCGGTACGCCCGGAGCCGGCGCCCGCGGCCGGTACGGAGTCGGCCGTGGCGATGGCGGCCAGGCACTGGCTCACCTGGCGTAAGGCGATCCTCGGCTTCGTCATCGCGTTCGCCTTCTGGGGCCTCGTGGTGTCTGCGTACGTGGCCATGCGTGGCCTCGGGATCGGTCCTGTCGGCTCGCTGGTCGCTGCCGGAGTCCTCGATGAGCGCGAGCGCATCATCGTGGCCGACTTCCACAACAACACCAGCGATCCGCTGCTGGGGCAGGCGGCAACGGAGGCGTTCCGCATCGATCTCAGCCAGTCAACGATCGTTACGGTCGTCGACCCGGCGCACGTGAGCCGGGTGCTCGCACGGATGCAGGGGGACCCGAATCAGCCACTCGACCGCGAGCTGGCCCGCGAGGTCGCGATCCGTGAGGGAATCAAGGCGATCGTCGTTGGCGACATCACACCGGTGGGTGGCGGCTTCGTGCTTGCCGCCGAGCTGATCGCCGCGGAAGACGGCAGGCTGATCTACGGACACCGCGAGACAGGCAGCGATTCCACAGCCGTCATCGGCGCCATCGATCGGCTGTCCAAAGGGCTCCGAGAGCGCATCGGAGAGTCCTTGAAGACGATTCGCGCGAATGAGCCGCTTGATAGAGTGACCACCGCTTCCCTGGAGGCATTGCGCAAGTACTCGCAGGCGGTGCGCGTGATCGAGCAGGGCGACAACGAGCGGGGCATTACGCTGCTCGAGGAAGCGGTCGCCCTCGACACGGCCTTCGCTATGGCTTATCGAAAGCTCGGGGTGAGCCTGAGCAACATCGGTCGGGACCCGGCGCGCCGACGCGAGGCTCTCACCAATGCGTACGAGCACCGGGATCGCCTCACCGAGCGGGAACGCTACCTGACGCTGGGCAGCTACTACACCAGCGTGACTGGGGAGAGTGACAGGGCGATCGCCGCGTATCAGTCGCTGCTCGACATCCAACCCAGCGATCCGTGGGCGCTGAACAACCTCGCCATAATATATCTGGAAGCGAGGGACTACCGGCGCGCCGCCCAACTGTTCGGCCGTGCGATCGAGTTCGACTCCACGGGCACCCTCCGCTATGGCAATGCGGTTGAAGCCGCTGTGGCACTGGGGAACTTTAGCGAGGCTGAACAGATCTTGCAGACCTTCGCCGAGAAGTTCCCTGGACACCCCGATGTCCCTCGTGTCTCCGCCCGGCTCGCCTCGGCCCGCTTCGACTATGCGGCTGCCCAGGCGCAGGTTGCCGCGCTCCGGGAGGCACAGCGTGCGAGCCCGCTCTGGCAGTTGAGCACAAGCTCCATGCTGGCCGAGATCGCCGAGGTTCAGGGGCGGCTCAGGGACGCGGAGCGGCACATGCGCGACCTCATGACAGTAGCCGAAGAACAGGGGCAGTTGGGCATGTACATCGGCGCTGCCGTCAAGGTAGCGTTCTACGACGCCATGCTCAGAGGTAACCGCGACCGCGCTATATCAGCCGTTGAGGCCGCGCTGGATCGCTATCCGCTTTCATCGATCGAGCCGCTCGAGCGACCCTACGGACTGCTGGCGCTGTTTTATGCGTTCGTCGAGCAACCCGAGCGGGCCCGCATGTTGCTCGCGCAGTACGAGGCGGCGGTCGATCCGCAGATCCGTAACGTCGCGAGGGGCGAAGAAGACGTCGTTCCAGGCGTCATCGCCCTCGCTGACGGCCGCCCGCAGGATGCGATCGCGGAGTTTAGACGCGCCGATCGCGGCCCTTGCCCTATCTGCCTGTTACCCCTGTTAGGGCAGGCCTATGACCTCGCGGAGGAGCCTGACTCGGTCATCGCCATCTACGAGCGCTACCTGAACACGCCCTGGCTCGGCCGGCTGGGCGACGCTGACTGGTACGCGCTGGCCGGGATCTACGAGCGCTTGGCCGGGCTCTACGAGCTGCGCGGCGATCGGGAGAGGGCAGCGCAGTACTACAACCGCTTCATCGAGCTCTGGCGGGACGCCGATCCCGAGCTCCAGCCGCGCGTCCAGGCGGCGCGCCGCGCCCTCGAGCGGTTGTTGCAGGAAACCTCCAGCGACACAGGCGGCCAGTGACCTAGCCGCCGCGGGTGTGCATCTCCCGGTGGGGGTCCTTACGTAAGTCCTCGATCTGGTAGAGCGGGCCACGAGCGGAGTTCAGCCGCTTGCGCTCCTCGGCGCCGTGATCCATCCGACCTCGCCAACCGTCCACGATCAGCGTGCGGATCCCCTCGCGCGTCGCGCCGTCCCGCAGCGGCGTGCGCAGGTCGACGCCCCGGGCCGCGTAGAGGCACACATACCAGACCCCGTCGGCGGTGATCCGGCTGCGATCGCAGGTCCGGCAGAACGGCTCCGTGGTCGAGGCTACGATCCCGAAGACCGTGCCATCGGGCAGGGCGTAACGCTCCGCCGGCTCCGAGCCGTTCTCGCCCAGCGGCTGCATCGGGCCGTAGTGGCGCTCGAGCTTCTCCAGCATCTCGCGGCGCGACACGACGAGCTTCATCGACCAGTGCGTGGCGCCCCCCACGTCCATGTACTCGATGAAGCGGACCTCGGCGCCTGTCTCCCGGCCGAACTCGATCAGATCGACAAGCTCGTCATCGTTGTAATCGCGTATGATGACCGTGTTGATCTTCAGGCCGTCGAGGCCGGCCCGCCCTGTCGCATCGATCCCTTCGAGCACGTGCTGCAGTTGGTCGCGCCGCGTCAGGTGCTTGAACCGCTCGCGCCGCAGCGTGTCGAGGCTCACGGTGACCCGGTCGAGCCCCGCGCGTCTCAGCCGCCCGGCGTATCGTGACAGCTGCACACCGTTGGTCGTCAGGCTGAGATCACGGATACGGGGATTCTGCGTCAGCCGCTCCACCACCTGCGTCACGTCGCGGCGCATCAGCGGCTCGCCGCCCGTGAGTCGTACCCTGTCCACGCCCAGCTCGGTGAAGATGTCAACGAGTTGGACGATCTCGTCCGCGCTGAGCACGTCCTCCCGCGGCAGCCAGACGTACTCCTCCTCCGGCATGCAGTACTGGCAGCGGAAGTTGCATATGTCGATCAGCGACACGCGCAGGCTCTTCAGCGGTCGCCCCACCCCGTCCCTCAGCTGAGCGACCACAGCCGTCTCCGGCGAGGGTGCCCCACTGAGTGGCCTGTCGAGGATTTCCGTGGGTCTGCGCAAAACGGCTCGTCCGGGCGTTCGGGTC